>JAJYVN010000027.1 GCA_021791995.1 Bacillota bacterium | reverse complement strand
CAACGTCGGCCGCCGTCGCCCCAGGAGACAACCGCCGATGCAGTTCCTCCTGTGCCAACGCCCGCATCTGGTCCATTGCTCCATTGCCGGTCTCCCGGCCTCCCGTTCCACGCGTCGTACTCCTCTCCCTGGCCCGGAATGGGATGGACCGGCTCGGTTCACCGGGCCAATCAGGGGAGTTCTTTCTCCTTCACGCCATATCCTGGTTGTTACAGTATCTGTCGATAATCGTTGTTTATTCCTCACAATGGTGGGGTCGACCCGGTGCCTTCGCAACCTCAGGCCTTCTTCTTTGTTGCCATCGGGCGCTCCAGAAGGTAACGAGCGATGGCGTCTGAGGCCAGTCTCCCGTCGCGGATAGCATGAACCACCGTATACGCACCCCGAACTACGTCGCCGCCCACAAAGACGCCTGGCAGTTCTGTCATGCCTCCCTCCCCCGTAATCCGCACCGTACCGTCTGGCTTAAGAATCTCCGGATGCCCCAAGTCAAGTCCGCGCACGGAGTAACCAACCGCCAAGAGGACGGTATCACACCGCATCGTGTACTCGCTCCCCGGAATCGGTTCGGGACGCGGTCTGCCGCCTGCATCGGCCCTGCCGAGCCGCATCTTCGTCACGCGCGTCGCACGCACCCTGCCCTGGTCGTCCTTGAGAAAGGCCACCGGATTCACCAGATACTCGAAGTGCACCCCCTCCTCTGTTGCGAGACGAATTTCGACGTCGCGGGATGTACTCTCAGCGCGCGTGCGTCGGTAGATGATGGTGACACGTTCCGCACCCAGGCGCAGGGAGGTGCGTGCGGCGTCCATGGAGGTGTTGCCCGCGCCAACGACAACGACGGTTCGCCCCACCCTCGGCGGTTGGACATGTTCATCCGACAGGGCACGCTTGGCCTGTCGCAAAAAGTCCTGCGCCGTCCAGATACCGACCGCATCCTCCCCGGGGAGATTCAGCCTTCGCGCAACCTCCGCTCCGACCGCCACAAACAGCGCATCATATTGCCCCCGCAGTTCATCCAGCGTCAGGTTCTCGCCCAGGGTCTGGCCAAAGCGAAACGCAACCCCCTGTGATGCGATGCGCTCGACCTCTTGCTCCACCGTGCGCTGGGGGAGGACGAATTCCGGGATACCGTCCGCAAGAAGACCTCCGGGGTAGGACAACTCATCAAAGACAACGACCGTTGCGCCACGCCGGGTAAGGAAGTCGGCACATGTGAGTCCCGCCGGACCCGCTCCAACAACCCCCACCCGGCAACCGCCCACTGAACGGTCGCCGGGTGGGGCGTCCTGGCGCTCGTAGCCCGCAATCTGATTCGCAGCCGGCATGGAGCGGTACCCTGTCGCGGATGTGCCATCCTCGTATGCGTGCATCGCAGCCGCATACGAGGATAGCTCAGGCCTGGTATATGATGAATACCCCTGGCGCCTCTCTTCCTCCGCGCGCTGCGCACGGAGCCGATCGAACTCCTCCCGGTGCCGAAAGGCATAATCGGCGATGTAGCGCTCCACGGCACCACTCCGCACCCCTTCGCCCTCCGCGTTGAGCACGCACCAGCCCTCGCACTGTTCCTCCCAGTTGCAGACCCTGCCAGTGCAGGCGGCTAGCGAATCCTTCTCGTAATCGCAGACGGCTGCATCGAGGATCCGCCCCTCAACGACGAAGGCGAGCCAGGTGGGGATGGGATTGTTGTTCGGACATCCAGAGACACAGGTGGGGTGTTTGCAAAGGATGCAACGCGCGGCTTCGGCCCGCACCTCCTCCTCGGAGAGGTAGCCCTGCGCCACCTCCTCAAAGCCGACTCGCGCGGGTGGCGCTAGGTGATGTACACCCGTCATGGACCACTGGTCAACCGCAGGAAAGCCGGGGTGAGCCACGTCCCTCACGCGAATTGCGTTGGTCGACGCGGGAACGCTCCCACCCCGCCGAGCGAACCACATCCGACCAGCTGCGGTATGTGGCGCATCGACGGTTGGCACGGCAACGGTCCCTGCCCCCTGCGTCTCCGGTTCGGTCATAGTTTGTGCCTCCGATCTTCTCAAGCGATACGGTGCCCCCCGGAGGGCCGGTGTATGAAGCATCGTCGCCGCCCCGGCGGGGCACCTATGTTCCGATCGGCCCCCACACGGGCGGGGGTGGCACGGGCGGTGGGAGGAGCGGAATACTACACTCCACCGGATAGCGAACCCACAGCAGACAGAGCCCTTCGGGCGGCAGGGACGGGCCCGCAGCTCCCCGTTTGCGAAGCGAGAGAATCTCCGGGATGCGGAGTGGGTCCATCGCGCCGCGCCCCACCTCCCAAAGAGTGCCAACCACCGATCGCACCATTCGATAGAGGAAACCATCCGCCTCGACGGCCACGGCCAGCCAGGGGCCAGACTCCTCGACCTCACAGGCTAGAATGGTGCGAACGGCATCGCGGGTCGTACGGTTGGCACCCGCCACAGTCGAGAAGTCTCGGCGACCGACCATCGCGGCGGCGGCCTGTTGCATGGCTTTCACGTCAAGGGGACCGCTGTAGTGCCAGCTGAAAGAAGGCCAGAGCGGCACCGGAACAGGATCCCGCCAAATCAGGTACCGGTAACGCTTGGCGATTGCCGCGAAGCGGGGATGAAAGCCCGGCGGGGCGTCCACCGCCCAGCGCACCGCGATGTCGGACGGCAGGTAATGCCCCAAGGCGAGAGGGAGACGCTCGGTCGGTGGGCCAAGATCAGGCAGGCGCGCATCCACCACCTGCCCCCAGGCATGAACCCCTGCATCGGTACGACCCGCCCCACGGACGGTGATGCGCTCGGTTCGGAACATCCGCCCCAGTGCGTCCTCCACTTCCGACTGAACCGTGGAGACTCCGGGTTGACGCTGGAACCCGGCGTACGCGCTGCCGTTGTAGCTGAGCCCCATGACCACGTGCCGCAGCATCCTTCACCACCTTGTGCGGATCGAAAAACACAGTAGGGCCGCGAGGGTAAGACTTGCCACCACATCCCATGTGCCCATGCGCGATGTCCGGTAGTGTGTGCGTCCCTCCGCCCCGTGATAGCCGCGTGCCTCCATTGCCAGGGCAAGTTCTTCGGCGCGCCGGAACACCGCCAAAAGCAGCGGCACGAGCAATCCGATCGCGCTTACCAGGATCCCCCGCCCGCGGCGCAACCCGCCACCACGCGCCCTCTGTGCCATCAGAATACGATCCGCTTCCTCGGAGAGGACGGGGACAAAGCGGAGGGCAATGCTGCTCATGAGAGCGAGTTCGTGGATGGGAACCCCGATCCGCTGCAGGGGAGAGCCAAGCCGCTCGATACCGTCGGTAAGATCGAGCGGGCGTGTCGTCAGAGTGAGCACCGTGGTCTGAATCACCAAGAGACCAAGGCGGATGCCCGCGCGAAGGCCAGTGGTTAACCCCTGCTCGGTCGCGTGCAGGGGGCCCAACGACCACACCACACGGCCCGGCGTCAGGAAGATATTCAGGGCGAGTGTGATCAACACCAACCACAGAATCGGACCGAGGCCCCGCAGGACACTCCGCACGGGGAGACGAGCGAGCAGAAAGCCAAGGAGTGTAAATGCGGAACAGAGTAGGATGGTCGACCAACCCCGTCCCAAGAGGAGTGCGACAATGTACACAAAGGCCATGATCAGCTTGGTGCGCGCCTCCAAGCGATGCATGAGCGAGGTCCCTGGCAGGTATTGGCCGATGGTCAGTCGAGCAAACATGTCTTCCGCCTAACCTGCGGGCCGAGCGCGCCAACGGGCGAGGATGGCGTCGGCCGCCTCCTGATTGGTCAACGCGCCCAAACGCACCGACACCCCTTCCTCTGCCAGGTCCGCCAAAATCGCGGCCGCAGGGGGAACGTCAAGCCCCCACTCCCGCAAACGGGCTGACGCAGCAAACAAGTCCCGTGGGCTTCCCTCCGCCACCACCGATCCATCATGCAACACGACCACGTGATCCGCGAGGGCACCGACCTCGTCCATGCGATGGGTGATGAGCAGCTCGCCCATCCCACGGTGGCTGAGTGTTGCCAACAGACGCAATAGTTCGGCTCGACCACCGCCGTCCAAACCTGCGCTCGGTTCGTCGAGCACCAGGTAGCGGGGGGCACTGACCAAGACACTCGCCAGCGCGACGCGCCGCATCTCGCCCCCGGAAAGATGGAACGGCGAGCGCTCTCCGAGCGACGCGTCGAGCCCCACCTCAGACAAGGCGTTTCGCACACGGGCGGCAACCTCGTCCGCAGCCACACCGAAGTTCCGCGGTCCGTACGCCACCTCATCCGCGACCCGTTCCTCGAAGAACTGGTGCTCCGGATACTGAAACACCACTCCGACCTGGCGATGCACCCGCTGTTGCAAAAAAAGGCGTGCCCGGCGAGGGACTCCCCAAATCTCGCGGCCGTCCAGCAGCACTCGACCGCCCGTTGGTCTTGCGAGGGCCCCCACCATCTGCGCCACCGTGCTCTTACCCGAACCGGTGGACCCGACCAGGGCAACGCAGCGCCCAAGCTCGAGCCGCAGGCTCACCCCCCGCAAAGCCAGCGGTGCGGACTGCCCACGCACACTCGGGTAGCGATAGCTCACATCCACCAACTCGAGGGCCACCCAGATCTCACCTCCTGGTCAGCATGGAGTGCACAGCACGAACCAGCTCGGAGCGGCGATGCACAGCGGGCACGGGCATGCCTCCGTCCCGCAACCGGCGAGCAATGGCCACGGCTGGTGGCGGCTCAAGCCCCCACCGCTGCAAGAGAGCCTCATTCGCGAGGATCCTTCTGGGAGAGCCGACAGCACGCAGCACCCCGCCACCGAGGACCACCACTCGGTCTGCAATGGCCGCCTCCTCCATGTCATGAGTTATCCACACCACCGTGCGCCCCAGTCGCCGCACCTCGGCCGCCGCAGCGAGGACCTCCGCGCGACCAACCGGATCCAAAAGGGAGGTCGCCTCGTCAAAGCACAGGCACGGCACATCCATCGCCAGAACCCCCGCAACCGCCACGCGTTGACGTTGGCCCCCCGAAAGTGCGTGCGGATCGGTCGTCCGGTAGAGACCCATACCCACCACATCCAGGGCCCAACGGACGCGATCCGCAATCCGGTCCGCCGGCACGCCCAGGTTCTCCGGGCCGAAGGCTACATCGTCTTCCACCGACGGAGCGATGATTTGGTTGTCGGGATTCTGGAACACGACACCGATACGCCGCCGAAGCACGGGCCGCACGGACGAGTCCGCCGTATTCAGGCCGTCGACAAGCACACGCCCTTGCGTTGGAACAAGGAGACCGTCGAGCAGTAGCGCCAAGGTGGACTTTCCGGAACCGTTCGCCCCCGTCACGGCCAGAAACTCACCCGCCGAAACAGACAGGTGGACGTCCTCGAGCGCCAGTGGACCCTCCGGTCCATAGCGATACGAGACACCGTCCACCTCAAGCACGATCCCGGTTCCGCCCACTATACCAACTCGATACGACACATTTCCGCAGCATCGCCCTTTCGCATACCAAGCCGCAGGATCCGCGTATACCCCCCGTTGCGCTCGGCATAGCGAGGGCCAAGCGTGTCAAAGAGCTTGTGTACAACGTCCTCATGCCATAGATATGCTGCTGCCTGCCGACGCGCATGGAGGTCCCCACGCTTGGCGAGCGTCACCATATGCGCGACAGCCCCGGTGATAGCCTTTGCCTTGGGTACGGTTGTTCTGATCCCCTCATGACGCAGTGTCTCAGTCACCAGATTGCGTAATAGGCTTCTCCGATGATTCGACCGCCGCCCAAGCTTGCGATGTGGCATCTCTGCCTCCCCCTCACCCAGATCCTCATTCGTCGCCCGACCGGAGGTCGAGTCCAAGATTCGACAGCTTCACAATAACCTCCTCGAGCGACTTGCGCCCCAGGTTCCTCACCCGCATCATGTCATCTGGAGTGCGATTCACGAGCTCTCCGATGGTATTGATCCCGGCCCGCTTCAGGCAATTGAACGACCGCACCGACAACTCCAATTCTTCGATGGAGTGGTCCAGAAGGCGTTCCCGGTCATCCGCAGCCCGATCGCTCGAGAGTTGTATGCCTGACGCGCTACTCCCGACACCCACAAACAGGCTAAGGTGCTCCTCTAGGATCTTTGCCGCCTTGCTCACCGCATCTTCCGGTGTAACGGCCCCGTTTGTCCATAGGTCCAGCGTCAGTCGGTCATAATCGGTGATTTGGCCCACCCGGGTGTCGGTCACCTCATACTTCACACGCTTCACCGGATTAAAAAGAGAGTCAATCGCAATGATCCCGATGGGAGCCTCGGGCGCCTTGTTGTCGTCCGCGCTGCGATAGCCCCGACCCACCGCGACGCTCATCTCCATCACCAATCGGCCTGTACGATCCAATTGCGCAATGTGCAGATCTGGGTTCAACACCTCGACATCCGACCCGCAGAGGATGTCCGCAGCGGTGACCTCGCGTTCTCCCTCGGCCTCAATGCGAATGATCTGGGGTGCGTCGCTGTGGACCAAAAGCGCAAGCCGCTTGATATTCAACACGATGTCCGTCACGTCCTCGCGGACGCCGGGAATCGTGGCGAACTCATGCAACACTCCATCAATGTGGACCGTTGTGACCGCTCCGCCCTCCAGTGATGACAGGAGCACCCTGCGCAACGCATTACCCAAAGTGATTCCATACCCGCGCTCCAGTGGCTCTACCACGAAGCGTCCATACGTGCCGTCCTGGCTCCGTTCCACACACTCGATTGCTGGCTGTTCCATTCCTCGCACCGGGTTCCGCTCCCCTTCCTGGTCGAACCCAGGCGCCACCGTGTTGGCCAGTACCGACATGCTCTCGCCCCTTTCGCTGCCCCAACGTTCCCGAGCAAAGCGGTCAACGAGAGTAGTACTCGACGATTAGCCGTTCATTGACGGCGATCTCGACACTCGCGCGGTCGGGCAGCTTCACAACCACACCACGCATTGCCTCAAGATCCCGCGAGAGCCACTCGGGTACGGACCGCGCTTCCGCGCGCTCCGCCAGCTTCTTAAAGAGTGCCTTCGATCGGCTACCCTCCCGGACGGAAACCTCATCCCCCGTCCGAACAAGGATGGACGGAATGTCGGCCCGGCGGCCATTGAGCGCAAAGTGCCCGTGCCGCACCACCTGCCGCGCCTCGGGACGGGACGAGGCGAACCCGAGACGAAAAACAACGTTGTCCAGTCGACGCTCCAGAAGCTGCAGCAAGGTCTCTCCGGTCACGCCCTTCGTCTTCCCCGCGCGGACGAAGTACCGGCGAAACTGCCGCTCCCCCACCCCGTAATACCGCCGTACCTTCTGCTTTTCACGCAGATACGGCCGGTAGTCACTGGAACCGGGCCGTCGGCCACGCTTGTCACCGTGTTGGCCCGGAGGTGCCGCATGCTTCTCAATCGGGCACTTCGGACTATAGCAGCGATACCCCTTCAAAAACAGCTTGGCGCCCTCACGTCGGCAGAGGCGGCACACCGGCCCTGTCTCTCTCGCCAAATCGCTTCGTGTCCCCCTTACGTTCTTCTACCAATCGCCTTCCGTTATGCATACAGCTGCCAAGAGGACCAGATCACACGATCACACACGGCGACGTTTCGGGGGGCGGCACCCATTGTGCGGAATGGGCGTCATATCCCGGATCTGCGTGACCTCCAAGCCCACCGACTGCAGTGAGCGGATCGCCGCCTCGCGCCCCGGACCGGGTCCCTTGACCCGCACCTCCAACTCGCGCATCCCACACTCCATCGCGGCACGACCGGCGCGCTCCGCAGCCAATTGCGCCGCAAACGGAGTCCCCTTCTTGCTGCCCTTGAATCCGCGCCCCGCCGTTCCCCACGCAATCGCATTACCCTCGGGATCCGTAATGGTAATAATGGTGTTGTTGAAGGATGAACGAATGTGTGCCACCCCTCGCTCAACATGCCGTCGCTCCCGCCGCTTCACTCGTTTGGTTTGTCCCTTGGGCACCCAGTTATCCCCCCATACTCTCCTCGGCCGAACCTCTACCGCTTCCGACGGACACCGACCGTGCGCCGTGGGCCCTTGCAGGTGCGCGCGTTCGTCTTGGTCCGCTGTCCCCTCACAGGCAGGCTCCGCCGATGGCGAAGCCCGCGGTAACAGCCGATCTCCATCAGCCGTTTGATGTCCCGCTGCACCTGTCCACGGAGATCCCCCTCAACCCGGTACTCCCGATCGATGATCTCGCGCAGACGCCCAACCTCATCCTCCGACAGATCCCGCACCCGGGTATTCGGATCGACCTGAGCACGCGCAACAATCTGCCGCGAGCGCGCCCAGCCGATGCCATAAATGTAGGGAAGAGCCGCCTCAACCCGCTTCTCGCGTGGCAGATCCACGCCGGCAATACGAGCCACCCACATCCCCCCGTCTGATCAAAACCGTCGTTTAGCCCTGTACCTGCTTGTGCTTCGGGTTCTCGCAGATAACCCGCACGCGGCCCTTGCGCCGGACTATCTTGCACTTGTTGCACATGCGCTTCACCGAAGGTCGCACCTTCACTGAATGATCCCTCCCGTGTCCATTGGCCGAGCTCAGGTGCGGTGACGATACGTGATGCGTCCCCGGCTCAGATCATACGGAGACAACTCTACAGTCACACGGTCACCGCGAAGGATCCGTATATAAACGCCATTTCGGCGCATCTTGCCACAGATGGTCGCCATGACGCGGTGCCCGTTGTCCAACTCCACCCGAAACATGCTATTGGGCAACGGCTCCACCACCACACCCTCCACCTCAATTGCGTCCTTGGCCGCTGGACGCGGGGGGGCGGCAGTCTGCGCGTTGGGTCGCCTTGGTTTCATGACGGTTCGTCCCCCCTCTCCCCAAATGCCATCAGCCACCGCCGAAGGGCCCCGTCCGAAGCAAGGAGCCCGGCGGCGACTTCCTCATTCATCGCTTCACCCGGGCGAAGGTGCCGAATGTTTTTTCGTTTCGGGTGCGATACGCGCCGCAGCGTCCCATCCGCCACCCACACAAACCGGCCGTCAAACCCGCGCACAACCACCATCGCGCGGCCCTTGTCTCGTCCGGCGCAGGAATAAACCACCTGGCCCAGATTTGGAATCGCCGTCATATCCATTCCCTGATGCCGGTAGCCCGGTCCCGGATTGCCCCTCCGCCCGACAGAGGCATCAGCCACCAATTTGCCATTATACACACATCACACCCTGCGTGTTCAAGGGGTATCGGGCCGAATTTCGGTCAAAATGCTTGGCCCCGCCTCTGTGATGGCCACGGTGTGTTCGAAGTGGGCCGATGGTCTGCCATCCGCCGTGCGCACCGTCCAACCATTGTCCTCCACCCAAATCGCTGACTGACCTGCGTTCACCATTGGCTCGATCGCCAGCACCATGCCCGGGCGTAACAGCGGTCCACCCCCGCGCCGACCGAAGTTGGGAACCTGAGGCTCCTCGTGAATGCTTGTTCCGACACCATGGCCGCAGTATTCGCGCACCACCGAGAACCCTGCCGCCTCCACCGTCGCCTGTACCGCGAACGAGATGTCCCCGACGTGCCGACCTGCCTGGGCGGCCGCAATCCCCTGGGCCAAGGCCTGCTGGGTCACAGCGATCAGCCGCCGATGCTCGGGAGACTCGGGCGGGATCAGAAACGTGAACGCGCCATCGCCCACATATCCATGCAACGTGGCACCAACATCCACACTCACGAGGTCACCCTTACGGAAGCGGTAGTCACCCGGGATCCCGTGCACCACCGCGTCATTAACGGAAATACAACTGGCCGCAGGGAAGCCATGGTACCCCTTAAAGGTGGGCACAGCACCCGATGCTCGGATGCTTCGATCAATGCGTGCGTCCAGTTCGCGTGCCGTCATATCGGGGCCGATCTCTCCCGCAATCTCCTGGAGGACCTGTGCCACGATCTGCCCGGCTTGGCGCAGCTCCTCCAGTTCACGTGCGCTCCGCAGTACAACCTGTTTGCTCTTCCGCGGCAGCGCCCCCTGCGATATAAAGCGGCTCACGATCGAGCCTCCTCCCGTTCCACCGCACGACGCACCCGTTCACTGACGACAGCCACGGTCCCCACCGCATCCACACGCACCAGCCGCCCTTGTGATTCGTAAAACGTAACCAGGGGCGCCGTGGCCGCCTGATAGACCGCGATCCGTCGCTGCTGAGCCTCTTCGCTGTCATCGGGTCGAGCGACCACCGAACCTCCGCACCGCGCGCAGCGCCCTTCGGCGGGAGGAGGATTCGTGCGCAAATGGTACGTGGCACCACAGACCGAACAAACCCGCCGCCCCGCCAGTCGTTCGATCACCACATCGGCTGCCACATCCAACTGGACAACCGCATCGAGCATGACACCCGCCTCCTGCAACATGGCGTCGAGCGCGATAGCCTGTGGGACGGTCCGCGGAAAACCGTCCAAAACGAACCCATCCCGACAATCCGCCCGGTGCAGGCGTGCGCGAACGATCGCTGAGGTAAGCACATCTGGCACAAGATCGCCCCGGCTGAGGATCTCTTCAACCTTCCGACCGAGGTCGCTCCCCTCACTCACCGCCTGCCGAAAGATGTCCCCCGTGCTAATGTGCACGCTCCCCCACACACGCGCGAGCGCTTCGGCCTGCGTGCCCTTGCCCGACCCCGGCAGACCTAGCAGAACGATCCGCACCAACTACCCCCCCACAACCCACCAGCCTATGCCGCATCTCTCAGCGAATGAATCCCTGATAGCGTCGCATCAAGAGGTGCCCCTCAATCTGCTGCATCGTGTCAATCGCGACTGCCACCACGATCAAGAGCGCCGTGCCACCGAACTCCCCGGCCCGCCCAATGCCACTGGCGGAGGTAAAGATCACGGGCAGCACTGCCACCGCCGCCAGGAAGATCGCACCGAGCACCGTCACCCGCAGCAGCACGCGACTCAAATACTCCGCAGTCGGGCGTCCGGGACGAATGCCCGGAATGAATCCCCCAGCCTTCTTAATGTTGTCCGCAACATCCACTGGATTCCAGATGATGGGCGTGTAAAAGAAGGTGAAGGCGATAATCAATGCGGCAAAGACGAGGTTATACACCAATTCGCTCAGTCCGCGGCCGGAGTTGAGAAAGTTGGCCACCGGGGACAACCATCCGACATGGAAGAACGAAACCAACGTGATCGGTACGATCAGCAGTGAAACCGCGAAGATAACAGGGATCACCCCTGCCTGGTTGACCTTGATGGGCAGGTAGCTGGACTGCCCGCCATACACCCTCCGGCCCACGACACGACGCGCATACTGCACCGTGATCCGACGGTACGCCAGGGTAAAGTAGACGATCGCCGCCAAGAGCGCAGCAGTCAAGACGAGGTAAATGATGGCGTTAAACCAGCTCACACTCCCCGCGGCCAAAAGCGATACGATCTTGCGGAGGCCAGTCGGGAGCGCCGAGAGAATACCAACCGTGATCAAAAGCGAAATCCCGTTGCCGATGCCATACTCCGTCATCTGTTCGCCGATCCACATCAAGAAGGTGGTCCCTGCCGTCAACACCAGCACGATCAGCCCCATGTTCCAGAGGTTAGCGGTGAGTAGCACACCGTTGTCCCGTAGGAAGAAGGCCAACGCAGTTGCCTGCACAAGACCCAGCGCAACCGTGCCATAGCGGGTCCACTGGTTAATCTTCTTCTGGCCCTCCTGGCCCTCCTTGGACCACTCCTCCACCTGCGGAATGACCAGCGTGAGAAGTTGCATGATGATGGATGCGTTGACGTATGGGATCACGCTCATCGCAAAGACCGCAAAGACCGCCAGCGCGCCCCCGGCAAAGAGGTTGAGCAGCCCAAAGAAGGTGTCGTTGTTGGCGCTGAACAATTGGTGCAGTGCCGCAACATTCACACCGGGAGTGGGGATGTGCGCACCCACACGAAACACCACCAGCATCCCCAACGTATACAGAAGCCTGCGTCGCAGGTCGGAGAACTCGACGGCCCTACCCACACCGCTTGCGAACTGCGTCGCCACCGGGCTCCCCCTCTCCCGTCCTCGTCGCGAGACTACGCCTCGGCCGCACCAATCACATTGGCTCGCCCGCCGGCACCCTCAATCTTTCGCCGAGCCGCTCCTGAAAAGGTATGAGCCTGCACCTCGAGTCCTGGTGCGCACTCCCCGCGGCCGAGCACTCGCACCGGTGTGTTTGCATCCCGAATCAGCCCATGAGCCGAAAGCTCCTCCGGTGTCACGACCGCACCCTGGGCAAACAGCACAAGTTGGTCGACGTTAATCTCCTGCCACCGCTGCCGAAAGGCGGCGTTGGTAAAGCCGCGCTTGGGCAGTCGCCGGTGCATGGGTAATTGGCCTCCCTCAAACGCCGGGCCCTTTACCCCACCACTCCGCGCCTTTTGGCCTTTGTGCCCTTTGCACGACGTCTTGCCATGGCCTGAGCCGATTCCTCGCCCAACGCGCTTCGCCGCACCACGCCCCTGTCCCGCGCCAAGCGCCTCCAATCGTAGATCCGCCAACACAGTTCACCCTCTGTCCTTTAGGCCCGAAGTTCCTCCACGGTCTTGCCGCGCATACGGGCCACCTGCTCCTCGCTTTGGAGGCCCATCAGCCCGTCAATCGTCGCATACACCACATTATTGGGGTTGGACGTTCCGAACGACTTCGCGAGCACGTCCTGGATACCGGCGAGTTCCAGCACCTCGCGCACCCCGTGTCCAGCAATCAGTCCGGTCCCGGGCGATGCTGGCTTGAGCAGGACCTTGCCTGCGCCGAAGTGACCAATCACGTCATGCGGAATCGTCGATGCCCGACGTGGAACGTCCACCATGGCTTTCTTCGCGGACGCAATCGCCTTGGGCACTGCGTCCTGAACCGTGGCCGCCTTGCCGAGGCCTGCTCCGACGCGCCCTCGCCCGTCACCCACCACGACCAGAACACTGAAGCTCAAGCGCCGACCGCCCTTGACGACCTTCGAGACACGGTTGACGCTGATAACCTTCTCCTGGTATTCGCGTTCGTCGCCCTTCGGGATCACCGCCACCCCCTTAGAAGTCCAGTCGCATCAGAATTCGAGGCCCGAGGCCCGCGCCCCGTCCGCCACTGCCGCCACTCGGCCGTGATAGACATACCCGCCCCGGTCAAAGACCGCCGTACGGACCCCAAGCTCCACGGCCCTCTTCCCGATTCGCTCGCCCACCAGCCGGGCGGCATCCACCGTGGCACCAGAACCTGCCCCGGACTCCATCTCGAGTGTCGATGCCGAGCAGATTGTTGTGCCGCGCCGGTCGTCGATCAACTGCGCATACATGTGTCGGCTGCTGCGAAATACATTCAACCGCGGGCGCTCCGCCGTCCCAGAAACGCGCTTCCGCACCCGTCTGTGCCGCTTGAGCCGCAATTCCCTCCGCTTGGACACGCGCTCCACCCTCCCTTCCCCAACCTACTTCCCCGTCTTACCTTCCTTGAGGCGCACGCGCTCGCCCGCATACCGGATTCCCTTACCCACCCCATACACCGACGGTGGTCGCACCGCGCGAATGTCCGCGGCAACTTGACCCACTACCTGCTTATCGATACCCCGCACGACGATGCTATTCGCGGCGGGAACGTCGATCTCGATGCCATCCGGAGGGTCGACCTCAACGGTGTGCGAGTACCCAACGGTGAGGACGAGCTTCCGTCCGTTCTTGGCGGCGCGATAACCTGTTCCGACCAGTTCCAGCGACTTGCTGAACCCGTTGGTTACGCCTTCCACCATGTTCGCCACCAAGGTCCGCGTCAGCCCATGCAGCGCGCGCAGGTGGCGTTCTTCCTCCTCCCGACGCACCCGCAAGGCATCCCCCGACCGTTCCACCGCGATCCCGTTCGGCAAACGACGCGACAGGCTCCCCTTTGGTCCCCGCACCTCGACCGCGGCGTCCTCCAACGCAACCTGAACGCCCTTCGGAATCGAGATGGGACGTAACCCCACCCTCGACAACTTCAGCACCCCGTCTCTCTGACTGCACTACCAGACGTAGCAGAGAACCTCGCCGCCCACACCGGCTTTGCGTGCGGCGCGGTCCGTCATCACTCCGCGCGAGGTAGACACCACGGCAATTCCGAGGCCACCACGAACACGCGGCAGTTCCTCTTTGCCCGCATAGACCCGTAGCCCAGGACGCGAGACACGGCGGAGCCCGCTGATCACCGCCTTGCGCTGCGCTCCATACTTCAGCGTCAATCGGAGAATACCACGCACCCCATCCTGGACCCACTGAACACTCTCGATGAACCCCTCGTCCCGCAGGATCTGGGCAATCGCCCTCTTCATCTCCGAACCAGGCATATCCACTTGGTGCCTTTTCACAATCAGTGCGTTCCGAATGCGCGCAAGCATATCGGCGATCGGATCCGTCATGGCTCCCTCTCCTCTCCTACCAACTCGCCTTGCGTACCCCGGGCAATTGCCCCTCATGCGCTAATTCGCGAAAACACATCCGGCACAGTCCGAATTTGCGGATAAATCCGCGCGGCCGCCCGCAGCGCCGGCACCGATTCCGATGCCGCACCGCAAAGCGCGGTCGCTTCTTCATGCGCTCCATATCCACCTTGGTCGCCACGCTCTGTCCCTCCCATCGCTTCAGGATGCGGCTCGAAACGGCATCCCCAAAAGACGCAAAAGCTCTCGCGATTCCTCGTCGGCCTTTGCGGTTGTCACCACGGTAATTTCCATTCCGCGTACCTTCTGAACACTGTCATACTCGACCTCCGGAAAGACCAACTGCTCCCGTAGCCCGAGCGTAAAGTTGCCGTGACCGTCAAAGCTGTCCGCCGAGACCCCGCGAAAATCCCGCACCCGCGGAAGGGCCAAAAAGAACAGCCGCTCCAGGAAATCGTACATTCGCTGACCGCGCAGCGTCACCATGACCCCAATCCGCTCACCCTCACGGAGCTTAAACGACGCGATCGACTTCTTGGCCCGCGTCACCACCGGCTGCTGCCCCGTAATTGCACGCAACTCCGCCACCGCAGAGTCCAGCATCTTGTCATTCTGCAACGCGTCCCCCACGCCGATGTTGACCACGACCTTGACCAGGCGTGGCACCTGCATCACGCTGCGGTACCGAAAGCGCCGGGTAAGTTCAGGCATCACCTGCTGCTGGTACCGTTCCTTCAACCCTGCCATCGTGGCTCCCCTCTCCCGTGCGCCCTCAACTCTGGTTGAACGCCTCGCCACACCGAATGCACTTGCGCACTCGCCTTCCATCCGCCAGGACCGTGTGGCCAATTCGGGTCGGCTCCTTGCAACGTCCGCACACGACCATCACGGAACTGACCGCGATGCTCCCCGGCTTTTCGATGATCCCGCTCTGCGTGAGGTTGGCGGTCGGTTTCTGGTGCCTTTTCACCAGATTCACGCCCTCCACGACCACACGTCCCTTTTCCCGATCGACACGCTCGACCGTTCCACGCTTGCCGCGATCCTTACCGGCAATAACGACAACGGTGTCTCCTCGACGTACCGACAGCTTCACGGCTCGTTCCTCCTCTCCGCAAACTCACAGGACCTCGGGCGCCAAACTGACGATGCGCATAAAGTCGTGCTCTCGCAGTTCCCGCGCGACGGGACCAAAGATGCGAGTTCCGCGCGGCTCCCGTTGGTCGCGCAGGATGACCCCCGCGTTTTCGTCAAAGCGGATCATGCTCCCGTCCTCGCGCTGGGCTCCCGTGACAGACCGCACAATCACCGCCTTTACCACGTCGCCCTTCTTGACCATCCCGCCCGGAGCGGCGGCCTTAACCGCACAGACAACGATATCGCCCAGGTTGGCGTATCGTCGCCGTGCGCCCCCCAGCACCTTAATCACCTGCAACCGGCGTGCCCCGGTATTGTCGGCCACCGCCAGGTATGTTTGTTCCTGAATCATCCTGCACCCCGGCGAAAGCCCCTCCGGTGGGGCACGAGTCCGCCGGTCCCCCCCCCTTACGTGCGCGGTCTAAACCTCGGCCTTGCGCAGAATCGAACGAACGCGCCAACGCTTGTCGCGCGACAGTGGGCGTGTCTCCGCCAACTCAACGCGGTCGCCCACATGCGCGAGGTTCCCCTCGTTATGCGCCTTGAAGCGTTCGGTCACCCGCACGCGCCTGCCATAGAGCGGGTGTGCTTTCAATCGCTCCACGGCAACGACCACCGTCTTCTCCATCTTGTCGGAAACGACCGTTCCCACCAGCGTCTTCCGTTTCCCGCGCTCCGCCATGCTCCAGCCCCTTCGCCCTAAATCTGGCCTCTCCCAGCGATCTCCCGTTGCCGCAGAACGGTCTTGACACGCGCAATGTCCTTGCGTATCTGCCGAAACCGCTCCGAATTCTCCACCTGACCCGTTGCCCTCTGAAACCGGAGATTGAATAACTCCGCCTCTAGGCCGGCTGCGCGTTCAAGGAGCTCCGCATCCGTCTCAAGATGCAGCTCTTTAGCCTTCACTGACCTCACCACCAAGGTCGCGTTTCACAAAGCGCGTCTTGACGGGCAGCTTGTGCGCCGCCAGCCGCATGGCTTCCTTCGCGGCATCTTCCGACACGCCACCCATCTCGAACATGACGCGACCGGGCTTAACAACCGCAACCCAGTGGTCGGGAAGGCCCTTGCCACTGCCCATTCGGGTTTCCGCAGGCTTCTTCGTGACCGGCTTGTCGGGAAAGATCGTAATCCAGACCTTCCCACCCCGGCGCACGCTCCGCGTTAGGGCCACCCGCGCTGCCTCAATCTGCCGATCCGTGATCCACGCGGGTTCGAGCGTCTGCAGCCCATACTCTCCGAAGCACACACGCCCACCGGCATAGGCGAGGCCCCGCATACGCCCACGATGCTGCCGTCGATACTTCACCCGCTTTGGCATAAGCACCGCGCATCACCCCCTCCAGCAACCATCAGGCTCTTGCCGCCGCTTTGGCCCGAGCCTCAACCGCTTCGCCCGCTGCCGCGGGTTGCGCCTCCGGCAGCACCTCGCCCTTGTAAATCCAAACCTTAACACCGAGCCGTCCGAACGTGGTGTGCGCCTCAGTGAAACCGTAGTCCACGTTGGCGCGCAGCGTGTGCAGCGGGACGGATCCCTCGGCCGTCCACTCCCGTCGCGACAACTCCGCCCCGTTTAGGCGCCCCGAAACCTTAATCTTGACACCGCGAGCTCCCCG
>JAJYVN010000352.1 GCA_021791995.1 Bacillota bacterium | reverse complement strand
CGACCACGGACCTGGCGAAAACCAAGTCGGTCATCGTGGTCGAAGACCTGTCCGTGCACGGCATGCTTCGCAGCCAGCATCTTTCCCGCTCGATCTGGGTAGGGCGAGTTCCGCCGGATGCTGGAGTACAAGACCATATGGTACGGGTCCGAGCTGGTGATTGCTCCCCGCTTCTATCCTTCAACAAAGACTTGCTCGGCCTGCGGCCACGTCAAGGCAGAGATGCCGCTTGGGCAGCGGGTCTTCCGCTGCGAGGCGTGTGGGGCAGAGATCGACCGAGACCTGTGTCGCCGGGAGTTCCCTGGAGACATTAAACGCCTGCGGAGCGGAAGGCTCTGGCCAGGAGAACGGCCTGGTGAAACCGACTGCCGCGAAGCAGGAACGTTCCAATAGGAAACCGGCAGTAGCCGGAAACAAAAGACTATAAGAACAGGAACGGTATCGGCATGGCAGATCAGGCAGAGGCACCACGGTTGTCGGACGGTTTGGACCCGTTCCCTTGGTATGCACATATGCGGGATACCAAACCCGTGGATCGAAACCCGGATCGTGGGTTCTGCCAGGTGTTTCTCTACGAGGATGTGGAACGGGTGCTCTCCGAGCACAGCGCCTTCTCCTCCCAGATGCATGGAGGCAGCGCGATTTCCGCCAGCATCATTGGCCAGGATCCACCACTCCATAGTCGTCTGCGGGCACTGGTGACCCAGGCGTTCACGCCAAAGGCTGTGGCTCGACTGGAGCCTCGCATTCGAGCGATCGTCACCTCCCTTTTGGACCGCGTTCTGCCGAAGGGCGAGATGGAGTTGGTGGCCGATTTTGCCTATCCTCTACCGGCGACCGTCATCGCCGAACTCCTTGGCATTCCGGCCTCCGACCAGGCACGCTTTAAGCAATGGTCCGACAGCATCGTCGGTGGAGGCGCAGGCCCCATGACGTTTCAGCAGGCGCAACAGGAAATGGGAACCTATTTTCATCAGATCATGCAGGAACGCCTGCGTGAGCCCGGTGAAGACCTGCTCAGCGGATTACTGGTGGCCGAAGTGCAGGGGCGTCGGCTCGAGCCGATGGAGTTGTTGGGTTTTTGTATCCTGCTCCTCGTTGCCGGCCACGAGACAACGACCAATCTAGTGGCCAACACCGTACTCTGTTTTGGGGAGTATCCGGAGGTAGCCGAGCAGGTCAGAAAGACGCCCGAATCGTTGCCGAGCGTCATTGAGGAGGTCCTGCGCTACCGTTCTCCCGTTCAGGTCATGTTTCGAACGGCACGGCAGGATTGCCAGGTCAGTGGGTACGAGATCCACAAGGGGGATCGGGTGGCGGCATGGATCGGTTCGGCCAATCGGGACGAGATGCAGTTCCCGGATGCCGATCGGTTCCTTGCGGACCGCTGCCCCAATCGGCATTTGGCCTTTGGCCACGGCATTCACTTTTGCATCGGTGCGCCGTTGGCCCGGCTTGAGGCACGGGTGGCCCTTGAACTCCTTTTGGATCGGTGCCGCAACCTACATATCGCCCCAGGCTTTACCGTCGAACCGGTCGAGAGCACCGTTGTGTTTGGGCCACGAGCTCTGCCCGTGCGGTTCAGCCCTGCCTGAGGGCTGCCGTTCGGGGATCCGATGGGGGGGGATGTGCGGATGACCCGCATCTTTGTGGCGAGTGACGACGGGGTGGCGATGGCGACCCGACGTGGCGTGGTATGGGAAGCAGAGGTTGTTCTCGCTGGGCTTTCGGCGCAGTGTTTGGCGTTCGACCCGTTCCGCCCGGAGGTTCTGTTTTGCGGAACCTTCGGACAGGGCCTCTGGCGCAGCGTCGATGCTGGTGCACAGTGGGAGCGCGTCGGTTCCGGCATCGCGGCAGGTGAGGTCACGGCCGTAGCGGTGAGCACCGCCGAACGTTCCGGACCGTCCGGTGTTGTGTGGGCCGGAACCGAACCGAGCGCCATCTATCGATCGGAAGATCAGGGTGTGCACTGGCAGGAGTGCCCAGAGCTAAAGGCACTGCCGTCCGCGTCAACGTGGCGCTTTCCGCCGCGGCCATGGACCCACCACGTCCGATGGATCGAACCGGACCCCACGATCGCGAACCGTCTGTTTGTGGCGATCGAGCTCGGCGGGGTGATGCGGAGCGAGGATTGTGGGCGGAGTTGGGAGGACCGTAAGCCACATGCCCGTTGCGATGCGCACACACTGCGCACCCACCCCATGGCCCCGGGTCGTGTCTACGAGGCGGCGGGGGACGGGTACGCCGAGAGTCCGGATGGGGGCGAGCGCTGGGAGGAGGGGGATGGTGGGCTCCTCGACCACTACCTCTGGGGGTTGGCCGTCACTCCAGCCGATCCGAACACCATTGTCGTCTCAGCGTCCCCCAGCCCACGACACGCGCACGATCTGCGCGGGAGGCAGGGGATCTGGCATTTGACGCAATCGGCCACCGAACAAGGGGTGCACACACCATCGGAGGAACCATGGCACGGGCCGCAGGCGACGCTGTACCGGCGGCAGGCCGGGGTGCTGTGGACCCCTGTCACGGAGGGGTTACCGCCTCCGCGGGGAACCCCCGCCTATGTCCTTGCCACCAATCCGGACGAGGCCCGTGGGATCTATGCGGCCCCGCTCCGAGATGCGGTGTACCGTTCGGATGATGGGGGGCGTTCGTGGGAGCGCCTGGATATTACCTGGCCGGAACGATACGGCAGCGATCGCATTCGGTCTCTCGCGGTTGTTCCCTGTTCCTAGATTCGCATGGCAGGTGGTACGATCGGTTCCCTGTCACCGGGATGCGTTGATCATTCGATTCGCTCCCCAGGGAACGAACCATAGCAGGGTGCACCAGTGCGACGGGGAATGAGTCGGATGAGGAGTAGACATCGACGCTTGACATTACTCGCCGGTGATCGGATGATGACCCTATGATAAGGGAACAGATGCTCTCGACAGGGCAAGCCGCAAAACGGTTGGGCATCTCTGTTCGCACAGTTTACCGCTGGGAGGCGTCCGGCCGACTTGTGCCGA
>JAJYVN010000351.1 GCA_021791995.1 Bacillota bacterium | reverse complement strand
AAGTCCATCCCTGCCGCTTCAGGGAATTCAAAACCGTAGTGCCCCATGAACTCCGCGATCTCCGCCTGAAGCCCCGTGGAGTTGGGGGTCCACTCCTCCAGGAGCGGCACCTTGTACGCGCGAGCTAAGCTGTTAAACAGAATGGGCAGTCCCGTGCTGTTGGCATCATCCAACACCACGGTGCCATGGTATTCCTTGGCGACCTGAAAAAAGGTGTCGGGGACGTTAAAGGCAGTTCCAAAGCCGCTAAACCCTCCGCCCCAGTAGAAATAGAGCGGTGCACGAGTCTCCTTACGGTAGATAGCGCTCATGCGCGCGTATGTCTCCTTGACGCTCCAGTCGCGAAAGCTCTGGTACAGAGCGAATAACGGTTGCCCCGGCCCGTCTGCCGGCACCTCATCCCACTCGGTGTAAGCGGTCCCGTACGTTGTGTTGAATGCCGCCAACGAGTGATACTGCTCCTGTAGCCACTGATGAAACCGTGCTACATCCGCCGGCGCATACCCATTGACCTCGGAGCCAGCGGGTGCTGGCCCCCACATGTAGTCGAGCCAACCGTAGTCCAAAAAAGCTCCACCAAACGCGGGGGAATCCTTGATGTGTCCGATGGTGTCCTGGATATAGGTGAAATAGGCCTGGCGATTGGACGAACTCCACCACACCGGGACCTCGGAAGTGCCCCCGTTATTACCCACATCGTAGTCGGTAATCCAGGAGGCCGGATTCCCTCCCCAAACCGAGTACCAGAAGATCGGGATCAGCTTAACGCCGGCCTTCGCCGCGTTCGCCAGATCCTCATCCAAAAGCGTGAACGTAAAGTGACCCGGCGATGGTTCCACCGCAGCCCATTCCATGTTGATTTCCGCACGGTCAATCCCTTTGGCCGCCATAGCCTCAAAAGTCGCGATCGACCACGGCTGCGATGGATACGCGGCCGTCAAGGTGACACTGACGTAAACCGTTGACGGATGGTCGGTCCAAACAGCTGAGGTAGGGCTGAGTTGTAGATAGATGTAACTGGTATCACCACCCAACCCTTTGTCATCGAGGACCTCGGCACTCTGGCCATCGACCGTCTGCACTTCATAGGCGCTATCCCCCTGTGTTCCGCCGGCTCCCACCTGCACCATCCCGTCGCTCGAACCGCCGGTGCCCAACGTGATGCTGGCGGTTTCACCCCCCTGCCCCGGCGGATTCAGACTCAGCACAACCTGGTGCACCGCCACTCCCGGTCCACCGGAGAGGCGGAGGTCCGCTCCATAATTCTCCTCTCCATCCCAGTGCACGCTGGTCAATTCCCAGGTATGGACCTGCCATCCGGAATGGGGCAGCACTGTGGCGCTGCCCTCGTACGCCCCATCCAACGACGCGGAGAAGTCGCTCGAGTTGTATTGAACGGACATGGCGACAGGACTGGGCGACCACGCGAGCTGCGCAGCCCAGATCGGACTGGCCGTGGATCCGATCGCGCCACAACCGGCCGTGACGGCCGAGAGCACAGCCGCCGCCACGGCCCGAGAGAACAGGCCCCGCATTTGGTCCGCCCACCTTCCCTTCGGTGTCTAGCTAACCGGCCAACACGGGCTAACGGCATCCGGGGCAAACGACGAGGGCACCCGCCGCCGTCATCCTCCCGTTACTCCCCTTCGTAGTACACGGCAAACGAACCGCCGTTTTGGGTGCCATTCACCAGGCCATACGCACTGGACGTCGCACCCGTCTTGTTCTCCCACCAGCCAATGACTCCCCCCGTTTTGCCCGACACGGGCGTTGCACTGCAGTTCGGCTCCGTGCGATGACCCGGGCAGGCCTCCGTCGCCGTGCCCGTTGGGTGCTCCATGACGAGGGTATAGGTACCCGCGGGCGCACCGGCCGTAATAGCGAGCGCATTCCACTGATTGTCGGTGGCATTGGTAACCACGGTGCACGCCACCAGGGTGCCCGTAAGACCTGTACCCTTGCGTAGGTAAAGCGTATACCCGGATCCGGTCGTAAACCACGTGGGCGATTGGGCCGCCACGACGACGATCGGGATCGTCGTCGTGAAAACCTCTGCAAGGCTGTTGCCGTGGATCAACTGCACCGGGGTATTAATCGGCGATCCCAATGTAACAACTCCGCCGGGCGGCGTGGCAATCGATTGCGAAGATGTACCGCAGGAAACCTTGGTGGCCGAGGCCGAGGAACTCGAGCTGGTCTTGCTCGCTGTCGGCTTGGGTACCGCCGACTTTGCACCACACCCCGCAAGCGCCAAAAGCGTGGCCACCGATAACGCCAGGACACCGCACTCGCGCCCCAGGTTCCAAGGCTTCTTCAATCGTCATCCCTCCGCATAAGGCCGTTTCGGGTCATCGATCGCTCGACCCACCCTCTTCGGTTACTCCATTCGCCGAGACAAACCTGCCAAGGGTAGCGGCAGGTGGCTGCCTCGACCGGCCTGGGGCCGGGGATCCGTGGGGTATGAAACACGGCCGGACACCCTGACTGCGCGGAAAAGAAAAGGGGCCCAAGGCAAAAGACCCTGGACCCCGGTGCGTTCCTGAAAGCTCCACCTACGACTTCGAACTGGACTTGACCGACGACTGATAAGTCGCATTGGGAATCGAAATGAACTGGTTCGGGGTGAACCCCGAAAAAGTATCGAACTTGTCGACCACGTTGGTGCCGGACACATGGCTTGCGGCGGTGACACCGATGAGATAGGGACCGTCGAAGAAGGTGGATGACACCGGCTGACTTAACTGCCGCGTGTATGACCCCGCCTTACCCGTCGTCGAGTACGCAACCGTCGCCTGATAGCCACTCGACGTCTTGCCCATCTGAATCTCGAGATACACCGGCAAGGGCACATCAACGAAGTAGGCGATGGGCCAGTCGGATACCGCCGACCCCGCCGTAGAACGCCACGCAAAGACGCTTCCAGTCGTACCTGTCGTCGTGTAGAGCGTGACAAACGGCGCATCATCCGCCGCCGACTGGCGCACCATCAGCCCCGCCATGCCGTTGCCGCCGTCACCGGAAGCCGTACCCTG
>JAJYVN010000350.1 GCA_021791995.1 Bacillota bacterium | reverse complement strand
TGCGGGAAATCCGCACGCCGGGTTCTGAGGGGGGAGGTGGCACAAGTGAACAGTGGCCAACAGAGAGGGCACCGGACCGAAACGGGGCGGCCGGACACCGGCCGGAGGACAAGCAGCGAACCGGGCCACGACACGAGGCTACCTCCTACCTACCTAAATGCCGGGTGAGCCGAGGCCCCTGTGGAGAGGGGCGGCCCCGGGAAGCACCGGTAAGGGGGTTGTCGAGGGTTGACGAAATCGGCCACCAACGGGTTGCCTGGCGAAGAAGTCCAAACAACGCTAGGAGGGACCCATCGATGGCCGAGGACATCCGCATCGCACTGCTGGAATTGCTGCGCAAGGCGGACCCGGAGCAGAGGAACGACTTCGTGCGCCACGCGGTGGAGCGCTTGGCTCAGGCGATCATTGAGGTCGAGGTGGAGCAGAAGATCGGTGCCGGCCGGTATGAGCGGGCAGAGACGCGGACGAACAGCCGCAACGGTGGCCGGCCGCGGGACTGGGACACGACGGCGGGGACTGCGCACCTGCGGATTCCGAAGCTGCGGCAGGGGTCGTTCATGCCGGTGCTGCTCGAGCCCCGGCGTAGGGCCGACCGTGCCCTGGCCAACGTGGTGGCCGAGGCGTACGTGATGGGGGTCAGCACGCGCAAGGTGGACGCGCTGGTTCAGGCGATGGGCGTGGACGGCATCGACAAAAGCACGGTCTCCCGGCTGGCCGGGGTACTGGACGAGGAGGTACGGGCATTCCGCGAGCGTCCGCTGAACACCCCCTGCCCTTAGCTGTGGCTGGACGCGACGTTTCCCAAGGTGCGCGAGGGTGGGCGCGTGGTCGGCATGGCCTTGATGATCGCCGTCGGGGTGACCGAAGACGGCCAACGCACCGTTCTGGGCGTGGAGTTGGGTTGCACCGAAGACGGGGAGCACTGGCGGTCCTTCTTGCGTTCGCTGCGTGCACGCGGGCTATGTGGTGTGCGTCTGGTGGTGAGCGACAGTCACCAGGGCTTGATCGGAGCCGTGCGCAGCGAGTGCGTGGGCGCGGTGTGGCAGCGCTGTACCGTGCACTTCACTCGCAACGTGGTCGCTCAAGTGCCCAAGCACGACCAGCCCGCCATCTCGGCGGTCGTGCGCCAAATCTTCGCCCAACCCGACCGCCAGACCGCGCACGAGCAGCTGTCTCGCTCCATCGTCATGGTGCAGGAGCGCTTCCCGAGGGTGGCGGACATGCTGGCCGAGGCCGAACCTGATATCTTGGCGCACATGGACTTCCCCGCTCCTCACTGGTGCCAGATCCGCTCGACCAACAGCCTGGAGCGTCTCAATCGCGAAGTTGCCCGCCGCATCGACGTAGTGGGTATCTTCCCGAACCGTGCGTCTGTGCTCCGCTTGATCGGCGCCTTGCTGGCCGAGCAGGACGATGAGTGGGCGACCTCCCGCCGGTACTTCAGCATCGAGTCCATGGCGGCCGTCATCACCCCGAGCGTCCCGGCCCCTGTTGACCCCACCCCGACGCTCTCCGCGGACACCCGGGAGGTGGTGCTTGGGTAGCGATGGCTTGGAGGCAAGCCCCAACTATGCGGGAAATCCGACGGATTTTACACCACCTTGACGGACGTGACCAAGAGGAGCGCCGACGGAGACTCCCCGCCCGTCTGATGGTGTATTTTGTGATGGCCTTGGCTTTGTTCAGCGATTCGGGGTATCGAGAGGTAATGCACAAGCTCGCCGAAGGCCTGCGTGGGCTGCGTGCCTGGGCGGACGGGGGAGGTGCCTACGGACGCAGGGATCACCCTGGCCCGACAGCGTCTGGGCCCCGCACCGCTGCGTGCGCTGTTTGATCGGGTGGCCCGCCCGTTGGCCACGCCCGAGACGCACGGGGCCTGGTACCACGACTGGCGTGTGGTGGCCCTGGACGGCACCGTGATGGACGTCCCGGACAGTAAGGAGAACGCAGAGGTCTTTGGTCGACCGGGGAGCAGTCGCGGAGAGCGTAGCGGGTACCCGCAAGCCCGGGTGGTCTCGCTGGTGGAGTGTGGGACGCACGCGCACTTCGACTTTGCTGTCGCACCGCTCAGCCAGGGGGAAACCACGCTGGCACGGCAACTCTTGCTGTCCTTGAAGGCAAGAATGCTCTGCCTGGCTGACCGCAACTTCTACAGATGGGAACTCTGGAACACTGCGCGGGCAACGGGGGCCGACCTGTTATGGCGGGTCAAGAAGAACCTGGTTCTCGAGCCGGAGGCACTTCTTGCCGACGGTTCCTATCTCAGCCACCTGTACCCTTCCGCGTATGCACGTCAAAAGCGGAGAGGCGGCGTGCCGGTACGGGTTATTGAGTATGCCTTGGATGACCCAGCGCGGCCCTCGTTGGAGACGTATCGGCTGATCACCAACGAGTTGGACGCAAAGAAAGCCCCTGCCAGTGAACTCGCGACTCTGTATGGCGAACGTCAGGAGTTCGAGATCTCGGAGGATGAATTCAAGACCCACCTGCGCGGCGCCAGGCGTGTTCTGCGTAGCCACCATCCGGACGGCGTGCAGCAGGAGATCTTCGGGTACTTCCTGGCGCACTATGCCATTCGCGCGCTGATGCACGAGGCCGCCATGCAACGAGACCTTGATCCTCAACGTTTATCATTTACTCATGCGCTCCATGTCATCCAAAGGAAGATCATTGCCCGGCGTGTTTTTTCCCCTCAGTGGCTTACAGGCTCTGTGCCGGCAAGCGCTCGCTGACATGCTCGATCCGAAACACATTCTCCCAGAACGTCGCTTACGCATTAATCCCCGAGTGATAAAGCGGAAGATGTCGAAATTCGGCGTCAAAGGCGCAGCGCATCGTCGCTGGCCCCAGCCCACCCGGCGTCCCGAGGAGGCGGTTCGAATCCTTGCTTAACTTAGTGGTATTGTGATTAGGCTGCATATTGTGCTGATCACCAAGTATCGTCGGAAAACCCTGACTCCGGAACTGCTGGATGCGTTACGGGAGATCTTCGAGAAGATCCTTGCGGATTGGCGATGTTCCCTGGTCGAATTCG
>JAJYVN010000349.1 GCA_021791995.1 Bacillota bacterium | reverse complement strand
GCGCAAACGGGTCGACTCCTTCTCCGCAAGGGGAGAGGGAACCATGGGCAACCGGCGCAAGCCGGATTGGGGCGGCACGAACAACGGTTGTCGCGGTTTGTCAGGCAAATCGGGCAGCAGTTGACACCACCTGCAGTGGGACGTGCGCGGGAGAATCGCCACACGAGGCGAACGACGGCTTGCCCTGACCAAAAGGGAAGCCGCAGTATTGGAATACATGATGCGGCACCCTACTGCCGTCATTTCCCAAAAGGAACTTCTGGAGAACGTCTGGGATGATCGTGCGGACTCGTTCACGAACACCGTGCGCGTGCACATCGCCAGTCTGCGCAAGAAACTCAACGCCGGGAGCGCTGTGCCCCTCATCGAAACGGTCGTGGGACAAGGCTATCGTCTTATCTCTGGGCCGGTGGAGGATGGCATAGATGCCAAGTGACCGACGTGCGCATCCCGGGAGGGGGCGCCCCACCTTACGTTTCCGCCTTACGTTGTGGGCTACTGCGGCTCTGGTCTTACCCAGTGCACTATTGGTTCTGCTGCTGAACATTGGCACGGCTCTCGCACCGGTGCCACCGTCTGCCGTCTCACCTCCGGCGGTACGCGTCAGTATTGCATCCGGTGGCGCGACGGTGCCGCCCCTGTCCGCCCCTTCTGCCATGGCGCCGGTATCGTCCGAGGCCAGCGTCCAGCATTACATGCTACGCAACCTGCAGGTGCTGTCGTTGATCGGCCTGGTCCTGATTTTGGTATTGGCCGGGGCGAGTACGTATGTTGTCTCGGGCTGGGCACTTAATCCACTTGGGGACATTCAAGATGCGATTCGACGGGTTGACGCGCATCATCTTCACGCTCGAGTGCCAACAGGAGCGCGCCGTGATGAGATGCACGCCTTGGCCCGATCACTAAACGGCATGCTGGACGGGCTGCAGGCGGCCTTCACGCAACAGGAGCGCTTTGTCGCGGATGCATCCCACGAATTGCGCACACCGCTCGCGATGATGCGCACGACGCTAGACATCGTTCTGACTGAGACGCCGGGAAATTCCGAGGGGTATCGCCAACCACTGGAGTCCCTAAATAGATCAGCCCGGCGGCTCGAACGTCTCGCCAACGACCTCCTGGAGTTAGCGGCGCCCCCGCTGGGAACCGCAAGCGACGTTATCGCCCTCGGCTTGGTGCTCGAAGAAGCACTTGGTGGCGTGGCTGCCTTGGCCCGTGACCACGGTATAGCAGTCAGTCAGTCCGGTCAGGCGGACATTTATGTTCGTGGTCATTTTTGGCGCTTGGTTCGGCTTTTCTCCAACCTGCTCATCAACGCCATTAAGTACAACCGGCCGAGTGGAAGCGTTACCGTCTACGCAGAACGGGCTGACGACGCTGCTCTCGTGCGGGTGGTGGACACCGGCATCGGCATCGCCAGCGACCAAGTGGCCACCATTTTCGACCGGTTTACCCGCGCAGAAGCGTCCCGATCGCACAAGGATGGGTTCGGCCTCGGTCTCGCCATCGTGGCCAAAATCGCTCGTGAGCACGGCGGCGCCGTTACGGTGATCAGCACACCTGGGCGGGGCACCGAATTCTGCGTCCGCTTGCCGCTCGCTGAAGCCAACAGTGAGGCTTGAGGCGCGGTCAGCTCAGACCAACCGCGCCTCAAACAGCTATTTCGGGGCCACGTCCGAGCCACCATGCGAAGCCGTCGGCGGTTGCACGATAGGCGCTTGCGCGAATGGATCCTGCCCGGGATGGGCCTTCAACCACGCTGGTGTCGGGGCCACGCAGGTTTTCCCTGCACCCTGCACGGTTCGGCACACGGCGGCGGGAGGGGCCGCACTCATCGGGGTGCTGGCGGCGAAAGCGCCAAGGTTTCCTTCGATTGCACCACCCACTGCGACCACCAATATGGCTGCGGCGACAACGGCCGCCCTTCGCCCGTTCCGCATTGGGACCACCTTCCTTACTCAACAGATTCGAGCCATCCAATAGGAATGAGCCATTGGTCCCTCCTCTCGGCCCTACCATGAGTCATCAATATCAGAGCGCACCTAAGGCGAGCGTTAAGTCCAAAATGCGTGCCCGCCTCCCCAAGCCGGTTTTCCACGCCCTCGGGTTGGACACCAATACTGCTAGATGACACCCGTCACTACACCCGGGTTGCGAAACCATCCAACAACCTCCGGATGGTGCTGTCGCTGACACCAAGCTCCTTTGCTGCCGCCCGCGGGGAAAGCTCGCCCGCCTCAATGCGTCTCCGCACGTCCAACCAACGGTCTCCGACCTTCGCGCTCTCGGTGACCGGCGGCCTTCCGACCCGCACCCCTTCCCGCCTTGCCTGATCCATGCCGGCACGAACGCGCTCGGCCAGAATCTCGCGCTCGAGCTGCGCGTACGCGACGGTGATGTAGTACAGGGCCTCGCCGAATGGACTGGTGGTATCGAGCCACGGCTCCTGGTAGCTCTGAAGGCCCGCGCCCCACCCTCGTAGCCGTTCCAGGGTGTTGGCCGCGTCCAGCACCGAGCGGAAAGCCCTGTCCAGCCGCCAGACCACAATCAAGTCCACCTTGCGCTTACTGGCTGCGTCCAGGAGTTGCCGCCAAGACTCGCGGCGGAGGAGGCCAGCGCGGACCGGCCACCGGCGGTCGCGGCATAGGTGGTGCGGGGCCGACGGCCCACGAACTCCTTGCGCACGGAGACGTAGCCGGCGTCCTCCAAAACCCGCAGGTGCATGGCGAGATTACCGTCGGAGACGCCAAGCGCCCGCCGCAGGGCGACAAAGTCCCGGGCGCCTTCGGCCACCAGCAGGGCCATGACGCCCAGCCGTACACGGGCATGGATGACGTCGTCCACGGCCAGCGCCGGGGTTCGGACCTCCGTCTCCGTCCCACGTGGGCGAGGTCACGAGCGTGCCCGCCGCGCGAACGCCGCGGCCGAGAGTAGGGTCCCCCGCCCACGACGGCGTAGGCGAGACCAACCGCTCGCAGACCGGGCACCAGGAGCGGTGCCGCCACTCCGGCGGCCAGGAACGCTGCGCCCCCCCCCATACATCC
>JAJYVN010000026.1 GCA_021791995.1 Bacillota bacterium | reverse complement strand
GCACGGGTCGCGACGCGCACCTCTCCAGGCCGGAGGTTGGGAACACGATCCACATCGACGAGGTCTACTTGCCCCGAACCGAGCGCCCGAACCGCACGCATCCAGAGGCCCCCTCACCCCACCGAAAGTTCCCTATATTATTCGCGGTCAGGTGGCCACAATCCTTGTGCGCGAGTTGCTCACGTACTTTATTTCTTTGGTGAACTGTGGCGGACCGAAGTGCACTGCTCGACGGCGTAGGCGTGTGTTCCGGAGGGGTTCAGCGCCCATAACATACAAGTGATGGAATTGGATTAGTCAGGGCTGCAGAAATCAAGGGCAACCTTGATCCGGCCTGGATCTGGATGGAAAGCGGAAGCAAACCGCGCGAGGGGCAGGCGCTCGTTGATCAGCGCATCCAACAGACCTGGCCAGCTCTTATCGGCATCGGAAAGACGCCGACGCGCATCCAGAAAGTGCGGCAACCCGGAATTCACCGATCCCAGGATCATGCCGTTGGTGAGGATCAGATGGCCACTGATACGGCGTGCAATCGAGGGCTGCACATCATTCGCTGTGCACCCAGCGAGAAGACAGAGCACCCCACTCGCCCGCAGAAGGAGTGCCGCTCCGAGAACAAGAGACGTGGCTCCTGTGCACTCGAGCACCAGGGAAAAGGGGGCATGATCGGCTACGGCAACGGGCAACTCTGACCCCGCCTGCACGTAATGCGCCCCAATGCGTTCCGCCCAACAAGCCTTGGGGCTGCCGCGATCCGCGCGATCATACACGGTCGTTTCCAAACCATTCTGCCGCAGAAAGAGTGCCCCCAAGAGTCCGACAGGTCCCGCACCGAGCACCAGTGCGCCCCGCGGTTGCCATGGACCGCGCGCGTCCGCCACCCGCCAAACCTGGTCCAGGGCCTTGGCCAACACACTCGCTGGTTCGAGCAAGAGCCCGATGTTCGCATCGGGAACCGGAACAAGGTGCTCGGGTTCCTCCGTAAAGAGATCGCAGCCGAAGCCATCGAGTTCCAAGATGCCCCGCTCCCGATACTGCCCCGACCAGCAGAGATCCGAACGACCCGACCGACAGGGCAGGCAGGACGGGCAGGTACATGCTCGGCGAACAGTCGGCACCACGAGCTGACCGTTCCGAAGCCCGCTGTCCGCCGGGGCGGTGACCACCTGGGCGACGGCTTCGTGCCCGAGGACCAGATCGGTACTCCCTTCCGGCAGCCGACCAACCGAGTGGTGCACAATTTCTTGATCCGAGCCACAGATACCGAGGGCGAGGGTTCGCAGAAGAACCTGGTTCTCGCGTGGCTCAGGATCCGCCCGATCGACAAGACGCAAACTAGCCGCGTGCCCCGGCGTCACAACCAGCGCCCGCATGCCCATCCTCCCGATTGCCTGCCTCGCTCAAGCGGAATCCCGACCAATCGAACACAATATGGGAGCGACCGAATAGCACAATCACTGTGTGAATCGACGATACATTGCCACACCGAAACGTGCAAGCTAACAACATCGCCGGAGCGAAACTTCTGACGATCACACTGGAACGATCGCCAGACATCCGTCGACGCAGGCTGCGTGCCAACGTCGGGGATGCGGGTCGAGGGTCCCAAGGCCCGTCGGGTCCGCGCCGTATCCTCCCATCCTGCTCCAAGTGCGCCAACATCAGGCCTTGCCAAACGCATCGGGGAGACCAGTCCTCGACACGCTCACACGCCGGGCGAAACAACGTGCCCCCAGTCCATGTCCTCGGACCGGACGACCAAACGCCCATACCGGCAGTATCCTCGGCGCTGACGGATGGCCCCCTCGTATGCGCGAACTCCAACGAACTGTCGTCCGCAAGTCCATATTGACACATCACAATCGCATTGCGACACTCTTCGCTAGTTTCATTTTGATGTTGCGGATTACGGCGTTTCCGTCGGAAGTCCTGCTGCACCGAGCACTGTTTCGTGATAGGGCGTACGTTCCGGTCGCGATCGCAGCCAACCGCGGCCCATTCGGAAGATCCCGCGCGAGATCCGAATGCCTGCGGGAGATAGAGGACATTGGGGGTACTTCGCGTGGAAGCGTTTTATCCTGATCACCATATCAAGCTGCAACCAATCCGCTTCCCTGATCTGCCATCTCCCACCGCCGTTGAGGAGTATCTCTTCGACCTGCAGGGATTCATCCTTCTTCCCGGCGCGCTCAGCGCCGACGAGGTTGCCGCACGCAACGCCTGCGTCAACCAAATCCCCCGGTCGCTTCCCAAAGGGGGGTGGTACGGATACGTACAGCGCGAGGACCACCCCGAGCACCGCGGCATCTCCTACCAGCAGATCTATGAGGCCGGCCCGCCCTTCGAGCGCCTGATTGATCACCCAAGCTACATCAACTATGTGCTGCGCTTTGTGGGCGGTGGCGGGTTCGATTCCAACCACGGAACGCTCTTCATCGACGAAAACTTCTTTACGATTCGCCGGCCGGGCCAGTCTATCGCCTTGCCATCGGCGCCCGCGATGCGTCCTAAACACTCTTCGAAAGACATCCGCTTACGCCCGGCGGCGCGTGTTACGACGCCGAACTGCGGCTGGGGGGCTCCATTGTCGTCACCCAAACGGCCCACTCCCTGTGTACGATCTGCATGGACCGCAAAGCCCCCGCTCCTGATTGCGCGTCGAGCAAGCGACCCGCGACGAAGCGGGGCACGCGTCAGCAGACACGCGACATGTCGGGCCACCGTCGCACCCGTGCGACTCCTCTCCAGGTTCGCTGCTCCGTGTGGAGTGCACCACCCTCCCACGCCACTTGTTACGAAGCTCGGGATCGGACAGCATTCCGGCGAAGAGAGCACCCACAACGCTTCGGGCGCGATTGCCTCCTGCCAGGCGGCCGTCAGTCACGTGGTAATAGTCCGTCAGAGGGACTCGGTCCGGCGTGTTGTGCGCGAAGGCTACGAGCGGCTCCACCAAGGCGCGGAAATCTGCGGGCGACTCCGCGAGTGTCGCGCTCCACGCGGTCCAATCGAGTTTGGCCATGTCCGACCGACAGTCCAGTGGGAGCCCAAACGGTCCGATGTGACGCAGATACCAAGCGACTTCACGTCGCGCCACCTCTGGTGAAAAGAGATCCAACCCCAAAAGCCGGTCCCACACCAGATTGTATTTCTGCCCCCATGTACTGGGCTGATCAAACGCGAGACGGAAGTGGTCGTCGTCCGCCGCCTGCCGTTCCCAGCGTGCGGCCAGTTGTCGGGCCAGCGCCCCGTACCACTGCGCGTCCGCGGGCGTGCCCACGTCCGCACACAACCGCGCATACGCCGCGAGCGCCACAATCGCCTTGAGCGAAAGGTTCGTACTGTGCGCAAGATGTCCGGTAAAGTCGTCCGTGCACAGTTGGCTCTCCGGGTCGAACCCCTTTTCCTGCAGATACGCGGCCCAACGGGTGAGAAGGGGCCAATACGAGGAGACGAAGTCTGTGCCACCCTGTGCCTCCGCCACAGCAGCGACCAACAGCAAGAGGTTGCCACACTCCTCCACCGGCATCTGCTCCTGATCGCCCCGCTCTCCCTCCCCATACACCTGACCGTTCCCAAGCGGGTATCTACCAATGTCATGCGGTGCAAACGGGTGCTGCCAACGAGGTAACTTCGCGTACTCCAGAATCGGTTTCAGCGACGCAACCAAAAGTTCCGGATTGAAGAGCAAAAGGAACGGAGAGGTCGGATAGGTCACATCCACCGTGGCCATGCAGCCATTGCTGCCGTTCTCCTTTGAAAAGAACAGGGGCGAGCCATCGATGTCGGCCACGACCGTGTGGGCAGCCAGGCATTGGCGGAAAGCGAGGGCACCGAGTCCGGCATAGGCCTCACCGCCCACGCGACGAAGATCCCGCATGACCTCAGCGTCAAAGGTCGCGCACCGCGCAACCAGCCCCGCGTAATCGTCTTCCGCAGCCCGCAGCAATTGAGGAATCTCGGCGCCGTTCCGCCGCCAATAGGGGCGCAGCGAGCGGTCCAAATACTGCACCGCGAAGATGCAATCATAGGCCAAAACCAGATGCCGTGAGCGCAGACGCGCGGTGACACGATCCAGATGGATCAAAAAACTCAGCGCCATAGGATCGTCCCGCGCCAAGCGAGGCATGCGCAGATCGTCGCACTCGGGGAGCCGCCCCTCAGCGCAGAAGGTATCGCACGCTTGGCGCACCCCGGTGATACACTCCATGACCCCAGGCCCGTCCGCCACCGCCCCATACAGAAATCCCCAGTCAATGCGCACAAGGTCGCCCGCCTTCTCGAGAAGGGGCTGTTCATGGGAACCCACGCGCAAAACGCGCAATCCCGGCACACGCGCGCGCGACCACATGATCCGCTGATCCAAACTGTTCACAGACAGAGCCGCAGAGGCCGCAAAGAACAGCGCCACCGAATGTGCCTGGCCGTCCGTCGCCCGAACGGACCACGTTAGGTAGGTAACAGGGCGCGCGAGCATCTCTAAGTCATGGGGCAGAAGCGGCGTCATGAACGTGAGCGTAATCTCCACACCGTTTGCGACAAATCGGTAAATGGTGCGAAGCGGCAACACCGTCCGGTCCGTTTGCGCAGCGGCAGCAACGGAGCGCGGCTCCGTGCCCATCAGGCGGTAGCAGCTCCCGTCGATGCGCACGAGCCCGATCAGTGGCTGCGGCGCACCTGTCCAATGACGTGTCATCTCGTCGGTGAGGCAGTCCGCGAACGACCAGACGCTGAAGTAAGGGTCGCACGTCACAAGTGGTACCGCTGGGGGCCGCAGGGATTGCATATGACCCACGTCTTCCACCGATCCTCTCCAGGAGCCGAAGCACGGACCATTGACACATGCACGGCGAACTCTCTTCCGTCCCAACAAGGCACGGCCAGGGTCGCATTTCCGTGCCGCATGCGCTCCCCCCTCTCCCCCCGCCTGCGACCCCATAGGCGCCCCGGTGTCGGGGCCTTCCGGCTGATGGGCCTCCACGGGCCGAGTCAGGGCAGTGGTAGCGACACGGCACTCCCCTTTCCAGAAAACGATTGATTGCCAGCGTCAGCTCCAGAGTCTGCACGCCCTGCTCGTATGGGCAGCGCACCATCTGTGGGGCACGTTGGCGCACGGCACTGAGAAACTCCCCGACCATCGCTGCCTCATTGTCATTCCGAGAGCGGTAAACCACCGTTTGGTCCCGGGTCGCGACCCTGAGGGTTGCCCGATAGTACCGGATGTTCGCGTCCGGACAGATGATGTCGAGACCACCCGGAGCATCGCCGCGCACGGTCACAAAACACGCGGACGCAGCCATGGCGAGCATGCCACTCTGAAAGGCGATGGTCGCGACACTCCCATCCTCGATATTCCGACCGTCGGTGGTCGGCAAAAGGTTCCGGCGCCCCCCCGCGAAGACACACTGCGCCGGACCAAAGAAGTGGTTGAGTAAATCCACGTAGTGCGTGGTCTGCTCGACCACCTGCCCTCCGGACTTCTCCCTGCGAATCCACCAGCCGCTTCCACTCTCCCCAAGCCAATAGGTAAACACCATCCCCGCCTTGCGCTGATGCAACGGACCGGGCACGCACCAGATCCAGATCGATTGGCTTCTCCACCATGAACGGCACGCCGGCCTTGAGGCACGCATCCTCGGCTTCACCGTGCGCAAACGGGGGAACGACAATCACTACGGCATCGGGCCGGGTACGCGCGACCATATCGGTCGCGTTGCGAAAGACTTCTCCACCAAACGACGCGACCACAGACTCAGCGGCCTCAGCCACCACGTCGCAGATGCCGACGATGGTCCAGTCGTCCCAACCATGAACATGCTGGGTATGGGAGCGGGTTCGCCAGCCGGCTCCCATGAATGGGATCCGCAATCGTTCCCAGGAGACAGCTCCGTCTCTCCGCGCGCAGGCTCATTGCGGCCGGTATTGATCCGATCCGCGGTCCGGTAACGGTTGAAACCAGATGTTGCGGAAACTCACCAGATCTTTATGGTCTTGGAGCATAAGTGGTCCGGGCTCTGCCTCGCGCGCATCCAGCGCACCACCGGTGGGGCCGGGCAGCTCCACGTTGTTGTGAATTACGATTCCGTTCTGCAAAACGGTGAGCCGCGCCCGCTCCACGACCGTACCCGATGAATCGACACGAACGGCCCGGAAAAAGATGTCGTACGTCTGCCACTGGAGCGCCGGACGGCAGGCGTTGACGAGCGGCGCGTAGACGTCATAGACCGCTCCACAGTCACCCTTGCCGGGGATCTTCCACCCATACGAATCCAGGACCTGGATCTCGTAGCGGCCCTGGATGAACACGCCGCTGTTGCCCTTGTGTTGACCGCTGGCCTCCGCCATATCTGGCTCACGCCACTCCACGTGCAGTCGGGCATCCCGAAATGCACTGCGGCTAACGATGTCTCCTGTACCGGGGACTACTGTCATGCAGCCCTCGGCGACCGTCCAACGAACGGCCTCCCCGGAGTTGCGATGCCTCCATTGACTGAGCCCCGTGCCATCAAACAGAATTACGGCATCGGCCGGCTGTCCATCGTTCACGTTCCACCACGTCCCTTTCCGCTGTCTTCGCTTCCCGTCCCGCGCGCGACCCTGCACATCGCCCCATTCCCAACCGTCAAGCGCTCCCACCGAGCCGCCTCACGCACCGCCCCCGCTCGTTCCAAGACACTTGCGAAGGTACGCGACACATGGACCAAGAACGTCCTCTGCAGGCCCCGTCAACCCGCACTCCAGGGCCATGGGACCACCGAAGCCCACCCCGCGCAGGGCCGCAAACCCCGCGGTGAAATCGATACCTGCCGAGCCGGGCTGCCGCCGGGTTCCGTCGGCCAAGTGCACGTGCCCGATCCATTTTCCCGCCTGGCGGATGGCTGCGGCCGTATTGGTTTCCTCCAGGTGCATGTGGAAGAAGTCTGCCGTAACGCGGGTATGGCGGGCACCGACCTCCTCGAGGAGTGCCGTTGCCTGCTCCAACCGGTTCAAAACATCACTCTCGTAACGATTGAGGGGCTCCATGAACGCCGTCACACCAGCCCGGCCAGCCATGGCATCGATCTCCGGCAGGAGATCGCGCAGCAAGTCGCGGCAAAGGTCATAGCGAGACTTGTATGGTCGCAGGTCCGGCATACGGTTTTCCCCACGGAATATTGGGGTGAATACCTGCCCTAGAGCGCCCAACTCCGCCGCCATCTCTTGATGGCGGCGCAACTCATCCATAGATTGCCGCCGCTGGCTCGGCTCAATCGAAACAAACGTATTGCCGATACCGCCACAGATGGTCGTCGCCGTCATGTGGTGGCCCCGCAACGCTTGCCGCCACACCTGGAATGCGGCGGGGTCGTTCAGTTCACCCCCGTCCAGTTCCACTGCGTCAAACCCGAATCGTTGCGCCGCGTCGAGTTTTTCGCGTGGCGTTCCCCCCGGCAACAACCCCACCTGGCATACAACTTTCATACTGATCCCCTCCTGCTTCGCACTTCACCGGACCGAGGCCGACAATGCTCCCGCACGCTCCGACACAGGCATGACCACGAGCCAGCATGAACGGCTAGAGCGGTAGATTCACGGGTGTCCCCCTCTCCAGGGCCCGATTGACTGCCAGAGTGAGCTCCAAGCTCTCCACGCCCTGTTCGTAGGGACACAGGACACCGTCGGGGTTTCCCTTTTGGACGGCCGCGAGGAAATCCGTGAACATCTCGTTCTCGTTATCGTTTTGGCGCTTGTACGTGCGCAATGCGTCGGATGTTGCAACCGTTAGGGACTGGTTGGGCTCATAACGCAGGGTCGCGTCGGGACAGAAAATCTCGATGCGCTCAACGCCGTTTTCCCGCACTTGCAGAAAACACGCAGAGGCTACCACCGCCAAAACCCCGCTTCGGAACGCAATTGTGGCGCAGGTGGCGTCTTCGACCGTGCGAGGGTCACCGGGGGGGATCCACCGCGTCACGCTGCCCGCATACACCGTCTGGGCAGGGCCGAACCACCACCGGAGGAGATCGAACCAGTGCGTGGTCTGCTCCACCGCCTGCCCTCCAGACATCTCCTTCCTTCCCCACCAGGATGACTTTGGCAGCCCACCCATCCAATATGCGAAGGCAAGGCCAGCCCGTCGCTGGGCCAGTTCCTCACCGACCCGCCGCACTACATCGTAGTACCGATGCTGATAGGCCACTGCGGTCACCAGGCCCTGCGCACGGACCTGGGCTGAGACGTTGCGGGCCCGATTGAGATCGAGGTCCACCGGCTTCTCGATCAGAAAGGGAACATTGGCCCGCAGGCACGCAGCCTCAACGTCTCCGTGAGCAAACGGCGGAACAACGATGATCACGGCGTCCGGACCACCCTCCACCAGTTCGAACGGCGTGGTGAAGGTACGCCCGCCGAATTCGGCGGTGAAGGCCGTTGCCGCGCCTGAGTCCACATCGCACACACCGAGGACCGCACAGTCCGGATGGGCGGCCACCCGCCGCGCATGTCTCTTCGCTCGGGAACCAGCACCAACGAATCCGATGCGTAACACCGCGTCCCACCTGCCTTACTGATTGTTTCTGCCAACAGTGGACCAGTGCGGTCCATCACCGCCTGAATTGGTCAGGGCAAAACCCCGGATACCTATGCCACCCCGCTCCGATCCCCCGTCGGACTGATGCCTTCCGTGCGCGATTCCTCCTTCCCCGTGGCCCCAACCACACGCAACCAGCGGAGGCCGGGCGCTTGGTCACCATCGAAGAAGCAGGCGACGACACTTCCGTGGGAAACGGGACGGAGGGGCACGCCGACTCGACAGCGGTCCATCACATGCTCACAGCGCTGCCAGAATGGGCATCCCCGCCCCACCACCGTGCGCTTGCCGCTCTCCACGCTTTTGGCGGGCACGGGAGAGGTCCATCGGGCATCTGGATCAGGATGGAGAACGGATCGGACGACGGCTTTGGTGTATGGGCGGCGACGAGCCGGGAGGATCTGATCTGCGGACGCAGGCTCCAACACCTGGCACTGGTAGAGCACCATGGCGTCCCCACCGAGGTAGTGCGTGTTATGCCGGATGTGGGTGCTGAATAGACAAGGCGCCCCCTGCTTCTGGAAGTCGGGCGGGATGTTCGTGAAGATCACACGCAGTGCGGTATCCATCATCGAGACCGGATCGTCCGCGACAATGATTCGGAGCCGAATCCCATACACCCGTACCAACATGAGGCGCTGCCGCTCGCCGACAGAGAGTTGGTGCGGATAGCGTCCCTGCACATCATCCGTCCGAAGGTCCACGGCGCGAAGCGCATCGCGGATCAACTCTCCCCGCTCTGCGGTCGAGTTGGCGACGCCGAACCTCCGCACAGCCTGCCACAGTACTCGGTCCACCGGATAGAACGGGTTATAGATCCCGTATGGATCCCGAAAGACGGCATGGACCCCTCGGAGAAACTCCTGCAGCTTCGCCCCGCGCAGCCCTTGAATATCACTGTCGGCGTAGTGGCTCGAGCCCTGGGGCGACCGGTCCAGTCCCAGCATGAAGCGCGCGAAAACGTGCGATTCCCACTCCCGCTCTCGCCGACCATCGCTAAGACTATCACCGCCTGGGCGGAGACTGACATCGGGATCAACGTGCCGATCATGAAGCCATCGATGTCGATCCAGATGGTGGCAAGACTGGTTGGGGTGCCACACGACCCGGGAAGCGCAGCGCTGAATCCGACACCGATACGGGTCAAAAGATGGGGTTAAGGCACCGCTCCCACGCCCCTGACGGTTCTTGCGCTCGTCAGCCGCGCCACGTCGACACAACGCAACCCCCGCGTCATTAATACCCAAATGCGGATTCCGCGCGCACCACCGAACGCCCTCACAAGGGCCGACCCGACGTCGCCCTCGCTCGTGCCCGACGAGACGGATCTTTCCACGGCTCCACGCAGAATCACCCTCCAAAAATGCGTCATACGGCGATCGCGGGAGCGCCACCCCGGCCGAACTGCAAGCGCCCTTCGGATATCCCCATTGCACTCGATCCCCTCGGCTCAAGCTCCGCGCTAAGGGCACCGATCCACAGTCGTGACGGCGCACACGGGACACCCAAGCGCACATCGGAACACAAAGCCGAAACAAAGCGCAACACACTTCCCATATGTTTTATGCCAAAAGTATAAGGGTATTATTTCGCTTGCGTCAACCTCGCGCTTATCAACGCCTCGACCCTTCGGCAGCATGCTGGCTTGGAGGCACCCTGCGCCACCAACCCCCTTCCCTTTTCGGGATCCGCAAGTTAATATGAGTTCCATGAGCACAGACATGGCGGACCGAAAGCGAACGCAAGAGGTTGAATCCGAGCGGACGGCATCAAACGAGGACCACTCACCAGAACTCGTTGCCGAGCGGCGGGGACATATTTTTGACGTCCTCCAGATGCACGGCCGCGTGCGCGTACGGGATCTCGCGGAGCGTTTCCACGTCTCGCAGGTCACCATCCGCGAAGACCTATCCGCAATGCAGCGACAGGGTCAACTCCGTCGGACACACGGGGGCGCCATTCTGAATGTGGGAACGAGCGTCGAGATGGACTTTAACCGTCGGGCGGCCGATCACCGAGAAGTGAAAGAGCGTTTGGCGGCTATGGTGGCCTGCCGCGTCCGCGAGGAGCAGACCATCATCCTCGACGCCGGAAGCACGGCCGTCGCCATCGCCAAGGCCATTGCCCACATCTCCACCACCGTCATCACACCGGGACTGAACGTCGCCATGGCGCTCCGGGGGCACCAGCGGATCCACGTCTTTGTACTTGGGGGCCATCTGGTAGACTATGCCTTGGCTACCTGCGGTCCAGAGGCAGAGAATCAATTGAAGGGCTATCACGCAGACCTCGCCATCTTGGGGATTCCCGCGTTCGACACCATACACGGACTCAGTGAGGCAAACGTCCAAATGGCGGCCATCAAACGGCATATGATCGCCGCTGCCGATCGATCGATTCTTGTCGCGGATGCGAGCAAGTATGGGAGGACATCGATGTCGATCGTCTGTCCCCTGAACGAGATTGACGAAGTTGTGACCGATCGCGATCTGCCGCTCGAAGCGCAGCAAGCGATCACGCGCACTGGCGTGAATCTGACGCTGGCATAAGTTGGGTGACAGGGGAAATGGATGCGACGCTCTGTGGAGCCCTTGACATGGGAGGCACCAAAACCGCCGTGGCCGTGGTGGAGCACGACGGACGCGTCTTGGTGGATCGGCGCTGGCCAACCCCCAGTCGCATGAGCCCGTCCGAGGCGGTTGAGCAATTCGCCGAACGCTGGCGGGAGGTCCATGCCGCTGCAGGTTACCCGCGCATCGCGGGCTTGGGACTCTCAGTACCTGGTCCGGTCGACCCCGCGGGTACGATCCTGCATCGTGTCTTCGATTGGCCCGCCTGGCATGACGTACCCCTGGCAGCGCTTTTGAGTCGGCACCTGGGTCTGCCCGTGCGCATGGACAACGACGTGAATTGTTGCGCCATCGCCGAAACGAGGTGGGGGGCTGCGGCAGGATCAGCGCATCACGTCTGGCTTCAGGTCAGCACCGGGGTCGGTGGCGCGATCGTCATCAACGGCAACCTGTACCGTGGGCACCGAGGTATGGCGGGGGAGATCGGACACCTCACGGTCAAACCCAACGGGCGCCGGTGCACCTGCGGCCGACGCGGGTGCGTAGAGACTCTTGTCAGCGGCCCTGCCATCGTCCGGCGCTATCGAAACGCCGGAGGGATCGCAAAGCAGGCCGAGGAGGTGTTCCGTGCTGCGGAGCTCGGGGATCTCCGCGCGCAGCGCCTTCTGATCTCGGTCGGCGAAACTCTAGGCGGTGTCGTCGCCACGATCGTCAATCTTCTGGATCCCTCCTTGATCGTGCTCGGAGGAGGGGTGATGACTTCGTTCGGCCCCTATCTGGACACGGTACGCCGCTCCGCCGAAGGCCACATCCCGGAACGGAACGGTGAGGGATCCGGCCCATTGCTGTGCCGAACAGCCCTCGGTGACCGCGCGGCGCTGCTCGGGGCTGCGGCTTTGATCGCTGACAACGGGGGGACACGATGACGATGCCTGATGCAGTCACACCGCGGACGCTCACAGACTACTGGCGCTGGTACTGCGCGGAATTCGATCGCACGCGCGCTGCGATTTCCGATCGCGACCTAGAGCGGCTCTATGCCGAGTTAGAGCGGGTGCGCCAGGAAGGCCGACAACTGTTCGTCCTGGGCAACGGCGGGAGTGCCGCCACTGCCGCTCACTGGGTGTGCGACTTTGGCAAGGGCGCCGCGGTCCCCGGACAGCTACGGTTTCGGGTGCACAGTTGCGCAGGAGAGCTACCGTGGCTTACGGCCCTGGCGAATGACGTCTCCTACGATGCGTCACTGGCAGAACAACTTCTCAACTGGATCCGTTCCGGGGACATGGTGGTTGCGCTCTCCGTTTCTGGTGACTCCGAGAATCTGGTGCAGGCGGGGCTCGTGGCGCGCCGCGCACAGGCGTTGTTTGTGGCCATTGTGGGGGCCCGGCGCGGACGTCTCGCAGAACTTGCCGACTTCACCCTGGTCTTACCATCCACCGACTACGGCGTCGTCGAGGACCTACATCTCACGCTGAATCACGCATTCACGCAATTCATTCGCGGGGACCTCGTGGACCGGGCGGAAGCGGCTTTGCGTGACCAGACCAATGGAGTGAGAGGTCAGTGACCGCGATTCTCTGCGCCGGGGTCCTTTGCGTGGATGTCGTGGTGGGCGTCGTTGATGTGTTGCCTCCGCCAGGAGACATTCTGTTTCCGGAGACCGCCACCGTCACAGGAGGCGGCTCCGCCTATAACACGGGCATCGGCCTGGCTCATTTTGGATGCTCTGTGACATTGGGCGGACGGATCGGCCGCGATCCGCTTGGGGCAGTGCTGCGTTCCGAACTTGAGGCTTGCCAGGTTGGTACGAGCGCATTGCAGTCCGATCCACACCGCCCAACGGGACTATCGGTGGTGCTGGTGAGTCCGGGTGGGGAACGCAGCTTTCTCCACCACCCTGGCGCAAACGCCGCCCTCTGCTCTGCGGATCTGGAACCCCACCTAACGCAGGTCTCCTGGCTACACATCGGAGGGGCAGGCGTCTTGGCACAATTGACGGGCGCCGAACTCACCCACCTGTTGCGGCGCGCGCGAGAGCTTGGTCTTCCGACATCGATGGACACGGCCACGGGTCCGAGCGTGGCTATGATGGATTTGCATGGTGCCCTCCCCTATCTGGATCTCTGCTTTGTGAACCACCTCGAGGGAACGCTCGTCACCGGATGCCAGAATCCGAACGCGATCGCCACCGGTCTGGTCGATCTAGGTGCCCGGTACGCCTGCGTCAAACTCGGTGGGGATGGCGCAGTACTGGTGAACAGCAAGCACAGGGTAGTCTCGTGCGCTGCGCTGCCGGTGCGCGCCGTGGATACAACGGGCGCGGGTGATGCGTTCGTCGCCGGCTTTCTGTCCGTTTGGACCGCCGGCGGTTCTCCGGAAGAGGCGCTGCATGGAGGGGCCGCCGCAGGGGCGGCGTGCGTTCAGCATTGGGGTGGCACGAGCTGGTGCGTGCACAAGGACCCTGTTCCCGGTACCTCCGACACGGTTGGTAAGGAGGAGCTCCACCCATGAGCAACGAGTTACGCATCGCCCTGATCGGCTTCGGCCAGCTCGGTCGCCTGCACGCGTATGCTTGGCGCTCGATTCCTCTTCTCTACGCCCCGCTAGCGGTCAGGCCCAGAGTGACCTGCGTCTGTGACGTTGATGCCGAGCGGGCTCAGGAAGGTGCTGAGGAGGCAGAAGCCCATCACTGGAGCAGCGACTGGGAGGCCGTCCTCGCCGACCCGACGATCGACGCGGTGGATGTGTGTACACCGAACGCGTTTCACTTTGACGTGGTGCAGGCTGCCCTTAAGGCGCATAAGCATGTCTATTGTGAAAAACCCCTTGGCCTCGACCTCGGGCAAGCTGTGGGTCTGCGTAACCTCGCTCTGACGTCCGGTGTTACGCACCAGATCGTCTCCGAATACCGCTATTTTCCCGCCCTCTCGCGGGCACGCGAATTGGTGAGCCGTAACGCACTGGGTCAAATCTATCACTTTCGCGGCACATATCTGCACTCCGGCTACGTCGATCCCGACCGGCCCCTGGAGTGGCGACTGCAGCGGTCGGTGACGGGCGGTGGCGCCCTCATGGACCTCGGCCCGCACCTCCTGGATCTGGCCCTGATGCTGGCTGGCCCCATCGAATCCGTGGTCGCATCCTCGGCGACCTTCATCACCCAGCGCCCCGTATCACACCAGAGTGCCGAACGGGTGCCCGTGGACGTGGAGGACGCCCTGGTCCTCTTGCTCCGGTTCGGGAACGGGGCCCTTGGCACCTGTGAACTCAGCCGCGTCGCCACTGGTTCGGAGGATGATCTGCACTTCACGGTGAACGGCAGCCGAGGCGCTTTGGGGTTCAACCTGATGGACCCCAACTGGCTCGAGTTTTTCGATGCTACCGCGGCACCGGACATGCGCGGCGTCACGCGCATTGCCACCGTACAGAAGTATCCGGCACCCGCCGTTTCTCCTCCGCCCAAGTGCGCGCTCGGGTACAGCCGGGCCCACATCGCATCGCAATTCGCGTTCCTGCAAGCGGCCGTGCAGGGGACCCCGGCTGAACCGGACTTCAGACAGGGCACGGCGGTACAAGCCGTTATCCATGCAGCATACGAGTCCGCCGCCAGCGGCCGTTGGACCACGGTGCCGAACGCACTCTGAGTACTGGAGGCTACGCCGTGGGAGCTACGGCGATCGACCTGAACATCGACAACGCCTGCACGTACCTATCTGCCACAGGGCATATTCCAGAGGCTACGCCGTGCCAGGCACGGGCCATGGGAGGTGGTGTCTCCGGCGAGGTAATCCTGGTGGAGGCCGGGCCACTCCGCTGGGTACTCAAACAAGCCAGAGCACGTCTGCGGGTGGCGGCCGATTGGGTTGCCGACCCCGCGCGCACAGCCGTCGAGGCCAGAGCGCTTGCTCTTTTGGCCACAGTGCTGCCGGCGGGTTCGGTACCAGATCTCGTTTTCTACGACGCCGTCAACCGCGTGCTGGCAATGACTGCGCTACCGAAGAGCGCTCAGAACCTCAAGACGATGCTTTTGGCTGGAACGATCCCGAGTACAACCATCCGCGCCTGCGGGCGCTTGTTGGGCCAGCTTCAGTCCGAAACACAGAGACGAAGTGACGTGCGTGAGGCATTCCACGAACGAGCCCTCTTCCGGCAACTGCGCATTGAACCCTACTATGAGACGGCCGCGGCGCGCCATGCCGGGTTGGTCGCAGCGATCACCGCACAAGCCGCGTTCGCCATGGACCAAACCGCGTGTTTGGTGCACGGCGATTTCAGCCCTAAGAACATCCTCGTTGCGGAGGGACGACCGGTCCTTCTCGATTACGAGGTCAGCCACTGGGGATGCCGCGCCTTCGACCCCGCCTTCTTTCTCACCCACCTGACGCTCAAAGCCCTCCACCTTCCACACTATGCCGTGGCATTCAACCGGGTAGCCAAGGCCTTTTGGAACGCCTACCGGAGCTCCTCCGGTTGGCCGGACCTTGTGCCGTTGGAGCAAGAGGTCATGGGGCAGTTGGGATGTTTATTGCTCGCGCGCGTCGATGGGAAATCACCCGTGGAATACATCCAGGACGACTCCACACGCGCTCAGGTTCGGCAACTCGCGTCCGACATCCTGGAAGGCCGACGGTCGGGATTAAGTGACGTGTGGGAGGCGACAACCCCTTGAGCGAGGCGATTACCGATGTGACTGCCCGGGAGTTGTACGATGGCCGTGGGCAACCTACCTTGGAGGCGTGCGTGACCATGGAAAGTGGAGCGACCGGACGGGCCATGGTGCCCTCTGGGGCGTCCACCGGACGGCATGAGGCGGTTGAGGTGCGAGACGGTGGCACACGATTGCGCGGTCAGGGCGTGCGCCGCGCAGTGGCTGCGGTCCGGGAGATCTTGGCACCCCGGCTGATCGGGCACTCTGCTTTGTTGCAAGCTGACGTTGATGCCATACTCATTGCGGCAGACAACACCCCAGGACACGCACAACTGGGCGCCAATTCTCTTTTGGCCGTCTCGCTAGCGGTCGCGCATGCCGCCGCGGCACACCGTCACGTTCCGCTCTGGCGCCACTTCGCAGACCTCGCAGGAACGCTACCTCGACTGCCGCTACCCATGATCAACCTCTTCTCGGGCGGACGTCATGCCCCCGGCGGCGCCGATTTGCAAGATTATCTCATCGTCCCGCGCGGGGCGACCAATTTGGAGATGGCGATCGAAATGGCAGTCAACGTCCGCCTGGCTGCTGCCGATCTGCTCCGCACCCGCAAACGCTCCACACTTCTGGCGGACGAAGGCGGCTTTGGGCCTCGTCTCACCCGAAACAGCATTGGGTTCCTCTGGTCGGTCGAGGCCATCGAACGAGCGGGCCTTGTCGCCGGCGCGGATGTGTCTCTGGCGCTCGACGTTGCCGCAAGCCAACTTGTACGGGACGGTCAGTATGTTCTGCGTCGACCCCCACAAACACTGAGCACAGAGGCCCTTACCACACTCGTGGAATCCTGGGTGGAGTGCTACCCCCTGGTGTCTGTGGAGGATCCGCTGGATGAGGACGACTGGGTGGGCTGGGCGCACCTCACCGCTCGCCTGGGCAGCCGCATCCAGGTGGTCGGCGACGATTTGTTCACAACCCATACAGGCCGGTTGCAGCAAGGTGTGAGGGTGGGCGCCGCAAACGCTGTTTTGGTGAAATGCAACCAAGTCGGAACCCTATCGGAAACCATCGGCTTCGTGCAGTTGGCGAAGCAGACCGGTTACCGCACTATTGCCTCGGCGCGTTCCGGTGAGACAGAGGAACATTGGCTGGCGGATCTGGCCGTGGGGCTCGGCGTCGATCAGATCAAGATAGGCGCAACGCGGACCGCGGAGCGTACGGCAAAGTATAACCAGTTGCTCCGTATCGCAGACGAGTTACCGCCAAACTCCTATGCCGGAAGGCTTGCCATCGACAGAGGCCCGACAGCCAACGGACACGACGGTGGCGATGTCCGGAAATAACGGCGCTCATCCAGGTGCCGTTACGGCAGGAGCACATGCCGCGGCCAGCGTCCTGGCTGACTGGCTCCAGGCCAAGCGAACGCCGAAGGTAGACTCTAAAGATCGAACCCAGGCCCAGCTCCTCTACTGGCAGATTGCATTCATTCGACGGTCTATGGTGGTGTCAACTGCTGCCCGATTTGCCTGACAAACCGCGACAACCGTTGTTCGTGCCGCCCCAATCCGGCTTGCGCCGGTTGCCCATGGTTCCCTCTCCCCTTGCGGAGAAGGAGTCGACCCGCTTGCGCGTGAGTTGGGTCGACGGGCTATT
>JAJYVN010000348.1 GCA_021791995.1 Bacillota bacterium | reverse complement strand
TACTGAGAGAGGTGAGTGCGACAAAGAAACGGGTGGTGCGTGGATGTTACGTCGGCTGGGCGCGAGCGGTCTCATCATCGTGTTGGCTCTGGCGGCGACAGGGTGCGCGCGGGGGGCCGGGACCCCGTCCGTAGGACGAGCGAGCGCATCGAGCGCCTCTACTTCCATCGCGTCGGTCGCAGCGAGTTCCACTACGACACCGACGGGAGCCAGTTCCGCCATCCAAGCCACAATCGGAGCGTTTGCAAGCAGCAACTCATCACCGGTTCTCGACACGATTGATGCCGTCAACGCGGGCTCTGTTTGGGTCGGGGGGAACGGGCTCATCTTGGCCACGACCGATGGGGGTAAGTCGTGGAACGCCCAATACCGCGGCACAGTGGATGTGACGGCGCTGGACTTTGTCAATACCGACATTGGGTGGGCGCTCGGCAAGACGCACCTGCTCATGACCACCGATGGTGGACGCACCTGGACCCCCGCTTCGGAACCGGCAGACCACCTCACTGGCGTGGAATTCCTGGGCGCGAGTAACGGATACGGGTACGCGTCTACAAAGTCGGGGACGCGACTTTTCCATTCGTCCGATGGCGGGCAAGTTTGGAGCAGCGTGATGACGCCCACCCCCGTGCGAACATTTGCCGCAACTTCGTCGACCGTTGGTTGGATGCTTGGAACGAACGGCGCGATCTACCAAACGATAAACGCTGGGGCATCCTGGACGCTGCGGTATGACGGCACACCGGGCATGTACCTCCTGGCTTCTGTCAACTCCCAAATCGCTTGGGCTGCCTCAAAAGACGGCGCAACCGTTATGCGGACAACGGATGGTGGGGTCGATTGGGCACCTGCGGGTAATCCAATATTAGCCTCCACCAGCAGCATCGCGGGCGGAGGGATTCTTCGAGCGATCGTTCCCGTTGATGCCCAAACGGCATGGGGTGTGTTGAGTACGGCAACTCCTGCGGCCGGCGGGTTTCAGGAAGTGATTGTCCGAACGACCGATGGAGGGGAAAGTTGGCACGTGGCTGGCACCGGCGAAAACATTGCTGCTTTGCATGTCATCAACGGCGAGGCGGCGTTTGCCATGATGCAACTTAACGCCGTTGCCCAGACGGAGATTGCTGTGACCGCTGATGGCGGTGTGCAATGGACCAGCCAAAGGCTCTCCATCAATGGGCTCGATGCAGCGTTTACCGATACGCTGAATGGGTGGTTGGTTGGCACTCAAGGAGGGCAAGGCATCGTAGAGAGAACTTCCGATGGTGGCCACACGTGGTACGTGGTATACAAGGGATGAGTGTGTCTCGGCGTTTACCCCACGGGTGTTACTGAACGGATCGTAAGCACCGGGCCCGGGTGAAGTGACGGTAGCAATATACGCTGGCATGTACGAAGCCTGAGGCGACGAATAGCCCCCAGGCTTCGTTATTGGTTCCCACTCCCCATAGACGACCTCTCCTTTACCACAGCTTACCCACCCTTGGCAGTAATTTGCCAGCGGATTAATATCGGCGGCGAGGACCAGGGTCAGGCGGTCTTGACCGTGGGTACGCTGGTGTAGATGTCGATTTCGAAGCCCGCCAACGCCAAGATCCGAGCCTTCGCTGTTGGGTCCGCGGCGAACTGGCGAGAATGCGTTTTCGTGGTCCAGATCTCAGCACGATCGGGATTGTCCCGTTCTTTGTGGAGATTCAGGAGTATAGTGGACCCCGGAAACTGGACAGGAAAAGCGGAGGTCGTTAAGCAATCCCGATGGGCATGAGGAAGCATTATCCTGCCGAGTTCAAGGTCGAGGTTGCACTTGAGGCGCTGCGCGGAGAGAAAACTGTGGCACAGATCGCCTCGGAACGGGAGATCCATCCGGCGATGGTCGTCCGGTGGCGGAAGGCCGCGGTGGAAGGGCTGTCGGCCATCTTCGCCCGGGAGGAAGGGGCGGGTGACGGGGTTCCCAAGGCTGTGCACGACCGCAAGGCACACGAGCTATATGCCGAGATTGGCCGCCTGAGCACGGAGCTCAAGTGGCTGGAAAAAACAGTTGGACGGTTGGGATAGGGCGGCCCGGCTCAGTCTGCTGGACCGAGACGGGAGCGAGATGCCGGTGCGTACGCAAGTCCGGCTCTTGGGGCTCAACCGCTCTGGCCTGTACTACCACCCAGCGGAGCCCCCGGAGAGTGAGGTCCTGCTCAAGCACCGGATCGACGAGATCTACACCCGATGGCCGTTCTACGGCTCTCGGCGGATCACAGCGGAACTCCAGCGGACCGGGTTGGTGGTCAACCGCAAAGCGATCCAAAGGCACATGCGCGAAATGGGCATCGCCGGGATCCGTCCGGGCCCCAACCTGAGCCGTCGGCGACACGAGCACCAAGTGTATCCGTACCTGTTGCGAGGCTTGAGCATCACGGCGGCCGACCAGGTCTGGGGAATCGACCTGACGTACATCCGACTGCGCCGGACCTGGATGTACCTGGTGGCGGTGCTGGACTGGTATGCACGGTACGTACTGGATTGGGAGTTGGGCGACACGATGGACGACGAGATCGTACTGGCACCGGTGCGCCGAGCCCTGGCCCGGTCCCGGCCCGAGATCCTCAATAGCGACCAAGGGAGCCAGTTCACCGGAGCGCGCTACGTGTCGCTGGTGAGCGAGGCGGGCGTGCGCATCAGTATGGACGGCCGGGGACGTGCGATGGACAACATCTTCATCGAGCGGCTGTGGCGGAGCCTGAAGTACGAGGAGGTCTACCTTCACGAGTACGGCTCGCCTCGGGAGGCCCGGGCCGGGGTTGGTGCATGGCTGGACTTCTACAACCACCGCCGGGTTCACCAAGCCCTCGAGTACCGGACCCCATTCGAGGTCTACGCAGCCTCAAGAGCGGAAACCGTCGCAACGGTCGGGTGAGCAAGCAGAGAGGGAGGGCATTCGCTCATGAATCAAGACGCACCGAAAGTACCGGATTCAAGAGAACCGTATGCTCGGCATCCGGGAGGGAGGGGCGGGAAATTGCTTAGCGGAACCCCCTGAGACTGTCTCGACAATGGGGTCCACCTTAGAGAGCCGAGTGACTTGATGTGGAC
>JAJYVN010000347.1 GCA_021791995.1 Bacillota bacterium | reverse complement strand
CTGCTTGTTTCGCAAATGTTGCATTGTTCTTGGGGTTGTGGATGTAATCGTGCCAAGGCAGGTAGTCTAGCGGAGCACTTGGAACTCCTCCGACTTCATGGGATCAATCCCCCTTCCAAGATCGGTCGGTCCCGCTCGCTGTCCGCCGTCCGCACGTACCCCACCGGGCTTTTGGATGTAATCGTGCCAAGACAGGCGCACTCTGAGAGTATTGCTTGTCTTGGATAGCGTGGGCCCGTGAGCCCCATCTGGGGCTGGGGTCAACGCAATTTCCGCACTGCATTTGTTACTTTCAGTCATGAATACTCCGCAGGTCGCGAGGTGAGTTGACGTGATGCCTGCTCATGACGAATTCTCTTCCTCCGCGAGACTAAAAACACCACAGCTGTCGCAACGAAAAGAATGATAACAACAACTCCTACCAGAGTCCACCATAGTAGCGGTGGAGACGTCGAAGTCGGATTATTTTTGGCTGGGCTCGTAACTATGATAGATACTGACCCGTCGCCGTAGTTCGTGACATAGAGCTCCCCGTTTCGGGCGTCGTAAGCCACTGTCTCCGGGGACCCTCCAACTGAGATTGACCCTGCCAACTTGTTCGTCCTAGTGTCGATCACGCTAACATTGTCATTCGCGGTATTGGGTACATACAGGCAATCATTGCCCGAGTCATAGGCTGGGAAACCAGGTGCGCCTCCTACCGAAATGTTTGCAATAACTTCGTTGGTAGTAGTGTTGATTACTCTTACAGTATCATTAAGAGCGTTAACTACGTAAACCTTGTTGTTATTGTAGTCGTACACAGTCGTTAGTGGGCCATTGCCTACAGGTACACTAGCTACAACACGGTTTGTGGCCCCATCGATGACACTTACATTGTTAGACCCCGCCCAAAAGTTGGGAACATAGATTCTTCCGCTCTGATTGTCAAGCGCCAAGCCTGACGGTATTCCTCCAACTGGCATGACCTTGATAACAGAGCTCGAAATGGCATCGATGACGGTTACGTTGTTCGATTTACTGTCGGTCACATAGACGTTTCCATTGAGGCCGTCAAAAACTGCACCATATGGACGCCCTTCAACTGGAATTGTTGCAGCCACCTTGTAGGTCGTTTCGTTAAGGGCGAGGACTCTGTTTGCCATAAGGTAGGTCAGGTAAATGTTTCCGGTCCGATTGTCGAAAGTCATTCCGTAGGTGCCATTTTGTATCGGGTTAGGCACAGTGGCGGCCACATGGTTTGTCGCTGGGTTTATCACGTACAGGTTTGAAACGTAGGACTCGGTCACAACATACAACAATCCGCTGACAGGATCCCACCCTATGACCCAGGGAAACAACCTGGCCCCAGGGCACGACGCATTACCATCAAACAACGCATTGTTCGATAGACACAATGTGTTGTTGACATATCCAATGTCCGACATCAGAGGTCGCTCAGCTCTCCCAGGCATTCCCCAAGTTGTTCCGTGGGGCCCGAATCGAGTCTCTGATTCGCTTTGCGGATAGACTGCCGCAGCGCGGGGCAAGGAAGCAGACAATGTAAGCAGCAGGGTCAAGAGTAACACCACTCGTGACAGGAGGATTGACTTCCTCATGTCACGAGATATGCTCATGCATGGCTTATCGTAATGAGAGTATTTCTCATTTTGGATGAGCTAGTTTAGGGATTTTGGCATGGATTCCATCCACAGCAGAGGGGCTCAAGGAAAATACTCAACAGTCCGTAGGTCGCAGAGAGGCCCAGGACCCCTCCGCCTATTGTTTGTCAGAGAGCCTTGCGCGCTGACGTGAATCCATCTTCACGCGTCAGGATGGGTTTCCTCCGTCAAGGCCCCGGGGGTGACCTTGGCGAACCGTTCTCCGAGGTGGGAGAGCGACCCGTAGGCCACTCGGATGTGCCGCGAGCCCAACACGGTTTTTGTATGGAATCCGGCTAGGAGTAACTCAACGGCGAGCCCTTACGATTGTCGAGGCGGAGTCCGCGACAACAACCCCCCGTCGAAGAACGCCTTGTCCCTCTCGCTATCCGCCGTCCGCACGTACCCCATCGCCAGGGAACACCCGCCATAACGCATTACGTCGTCAATGTTGTGAGTCTTGTCGGCGAGGAACCGCAGGAACGTGTGCCGCAGTGTCCGTGGGGTGAGCTCCGGCATTCCCGCGTGCGTCCCCACGTCGTGGACCAGCCGGTTGATTGTCATCCCCGGGTCCGTATGGGGCCCGTGGATGCATCCATGGGCCCGCCTGAGGTGAGCTAAAGGTTAGTTGGTGGCACGGGTGCATCCCCAAGCCCTAGAGACTATCCTTTCATGGGGTATAATTGAGCCCCAAGGTCCCTGTTTTCCCGTTTTCCTCAGAGTCCTCAGCAGCAGCTCTTGCCCTTTGCTGTGGAGGAAGGTGCGTCCGAGTCGGGGAGCCCAAGGTCTGAGAGGGTTGGCAGACGTCCCGACTTGGCCTTTGAGTAGACCACTTTCCCGCCCTGCTTAACCTCGAAGGATCCGGCGGGACCTGGGGTCAGCACAAGATGGAAAGCTTCGTCATGGGCGTGTCTCTCCAAAAGCCCTTGGATCACGGGAAGGGCGTCCGGAAGGTAGCACGAGACGCAGAAGTCCAAGGCGTATTCGGCGGGTTCGCTCTTTTCGGTGAGGCTGCTTTTTGCGACCATAGTATTCACTTCAAATACAAAAGTGACTTAAGGCGGCGCTACGTGGGTACGTAGTGAATGGCCCGTGCTGAGAGCCTAGTGTGCGTCTGCCCTCCCGCGGGCATGATTGATGTGGTGGGCAAGAAGTGGGCGATGTGTATCGTGACGTTGTTGGGCCGTCACGGCTCCTTGCGCTTCGGGAAGATTCATTCTGCCCTCCCTCGCATTGGACCAGCTACCCTGGTGTCGACCTTGCGGGAACTCGAGCGCTATCGGCTCGTGTCCCGGGTCCCCACGTCCGAGGATGGGCGCTCCCATGGCGAATACCAGCTAACACCGGAAGGCGCGGCGTTGTATCATTCCCTGCTCCCGTTCGCGCAGTGGTTGCAGTCCGCGATCAAATGGACCAGCGAGTGTGGTCCAGAACCCACGCCCGCGCG
>JAJYVN010000346.1 GCA_021791995.1 Bacillota bacterium | reverse complement strand
GGATGGTGATGAGAGGGCGCGTCCGACAATCCGTGGAACGAGCCTATGCAGCCTTCGCATATTTTCGGTAGGTGACGTCGCGCAGGCGTGGCTTGCGTAGCTGGGGCTTGCCCTGCCAGAAGGCCGCCCAGGGGTCTTGGCCGCTGCGGTAGAGGGCGCGCAGACTGAGCATCGCCTGGGCGCCGCCGTAGCTCCATCGCATACCGGGATTCTTGAGGCGTGTGCCGGCCACGTGTTCGCAGGTCGACTCGATCACACCCGAGCCTATCGGCCAACCCCTCGCCTCGTACTCGGGGTAGTGCATGCGGTCGGCTCGGTCGACGAAGTACTGGATGGTCGTATCGCGCAGATGGCGCTGCTTTTTGCCGCGGACGGGCAGGGCGCGCAGGCGTTCGAGCGCGTCGTCGGGCCCGCGCGTTCGCAGCCCGTGCCTGGCAGCCGCGAACCACTCGCGCCGACGCGCGTCGTTGCTTGGGTAGACCATCTCGGCCACCTTCTCCAGATGCTCGCAAGCATGCCAGAAGTCGGCGACCTCGTGCACGGCAGAGGCCAGGGGTCGGAGCAAGTCCACACGATTCCAGATCCAGGGCGCGCCGTCGTTGACGGTGATGACTTCGGCCTGGGCAGGCGGTGGCGGCAAGGAAAGACAGGTCATCGCCTTCACCCGCTCGTAGAACGGGTCGGCCTCCTCCAGGCTGGCGACGTAGGTCTGCGTGTCCGGGCGCAGCTTTACGGTGTCGTCTTCCTTTCCTCTGGCCCAGCGTAGCGGCGCGATCATCCCGAGCTTGTCTTCGCGCCACGCGCCGTCGACGTGAATGCGCGCCCCGTCCATCTCCACCAGCACGAACGTGGTATCGCTCGCACCGCCATCGCCCGGGGGCGGCAACGCATCGCTGGGCGTAGGAGGATGCTCGTGCGCGGCCTCGTTCGCCACGGTTGCGAGCACCTCGGCCTCGGCCACGTGGCCAATGGCTTCGACGCTCGGCGCCAGGGTCGACCTGGGCACCTTTGCCCCCAGCATGGCCTCGAGCAGGCGCACGCCATCCCGGAAGGGGTCGGTGATGCCCGCCACGCAGGCGGCTTCCAACAGCGCGGGCAGGAGGTGGCCCGGGCCGATGCCCAGGATGGCGTCCACAGGGGCAATGCGCTCGTGGCCGTGTGGGCACCGGAAGACGGCGCGTTCGTATGTGATCGTATCGCCCGTCAAGCCGACAAGGGTGCGGGGTGCAGCGCGCTCCGCCAGATGCAGCGGATGCTCACAGGTTGCGCACGTGGGCCGAACCAGGGACATGTGGTGCTCCGCCGCGACCCGCAGCAACTCGGTGGCGATCGCCGCCCCGGCCTGGCGCAGGAGGTCGCGCACCCACAACTCCATGTCGCGGGCGTCCATGGCCCACAGGTCGGGGCCGATGAGCGCCTCCAAGCGGGGCGCGATGATGCCGACGACCGCCTGCACGATCAGTCGGGCTCGATCTTCTTGCCAAATCGCCTGACCAGCCGGTACACTTCCCATGCTCCCTTGCTCCCGGCCTGGGTTCGTGTGGTAGCGCCCACAGGCCAGTCAAGGGAGTTTTCGTATGCATGCACGAATTCCTGGTTCTTCCAGAAACTTCCATTTCCACGGATTGTCGGACGCGCCCCCCCCCCCCTTCCTCGCCCCCCCTATCGACAGAGGGGTGGACGGGTGAAGACACCGGGAGCCCATTTGTGTCGGGGCGGCGCCAGGTAGGGCTTGACCGCAAACAGCCTGCGCGCCGAAGTTGACGCAAAACGATGTGCGAGCGGGTGGTGACATGGCCGGCGAAGGGACCCCAGTCCTGCTGTTGGGCGAAAGCGAATTGATGGCCGCCGGCCTGAGGTATGTTCTGGAGGCCTCGGCGGAATATGCGGTGATCGCATCCTACGCGCTGGACGGCGACGTGCTTGGGGCCATCCGGGAGCACGCTCCCGCGATCGTGATCATGGGCCTCAACGCCCCCGTCGAGTCGGGATGCGAACTGTTGCGGCGGATCAAGGACGAGCGCCCGTTCGTGCGCGTCATCGCGATCACGGACGTGCTCGAGGCGACGGAGACCGCGGCCGTGGTTCTGGCCGGCGTGGACGGCCTTCTGGACGCCACCATCTCTCCGGACGCCCTGGTCGCCGTGCTTCGTCTGCTGCAGGACCGGGTGAGGTTCGTCACGAGCCACAGCCTCTGGCCCTCGATTCTCGAGGCGCTGAAGATCCACGAACCGTCCGGGACAGCCAAGGACCGCGAGCAATCGCTCACCCGTCGCGAGAGCGACGTCTTCGAACTTCTGCGCGACGGCCTCACGGACCGCGAGATTGCCGAGGTCCTGACGCTGTCCCTCTGGACCGTGAAGCACCATGTGGTCAACATTTTGCAAAAGCTCGACATGACCAGTCGCCGTCAGGCGCTGAGACAACGACCCAATCCGTCACGGCCTCCCACTTCCCCGCCCCCCGCGGTGTAGTCCGCAAAGCCGTGGGCGCCGCGTTGGTTTGGCTGGTTGGGGAGGATGCAGCGCTTGGCCCGCGCGGCGAGGCCGTTGATGAAACGGGCGCCATGCGTAGGCAAGGCGGGCAGGGCAACACCGCCTCTCTGCCGCTGGTCACGTGACGCCGCGGTACCGAGCTGTGGTGGTCCTCACGTTCGGCTTCAGGGCACGGACAACGATTTCGTGGCCCTGGTCCAAGCAGGCTCCGCGGTGGGTGCGCCCCGCTTGTAACCGACAAGGGTGTGGGAGACAGACCGACAGACAATTGCTCACGCTCTTTGAGACCGACAGACAAACCGGGCACCGATCCTCGGAAGAGGACGGCGCCCGGTTGCTTCCTTATGCAGGAAGTTTGGGGTGGCCTGGATAAGCCGCTTCCCAGTTCCCGTTACGCAAGATCCAGGGAAGGGGTTCAGGGACCGGGCCGTAGTAGCGGACCGATCCCGCCAAGCCTACGACTATCATATCTCCCTCTGGCACGAAAGAACAGCCGGTCCGCGACATCATCGCCGTGGACGGCCGGGCGTTTCTCGCTGCCTGTGGCCGCATCTGCCCTTGCTGCGGCCGTGACGGTCTGATCGGTAACGGCT
>JAJYVN010000025.1 GCA_021791995.1 Bacillota bacterium | reverse complement strand
AAACGCCTGTGGAGCAGAAGGCTCTGGCCAGGAGAACGGCCTGGTGAAACCGGCTGCTGCGAAGCAGGAACGTTCCAATAGGAAACCGGCAGTAGCTGGAAAGAAAAGACTATAAGAACAGGAACGGTAAGCCGTGAGAGCCGAGGATCCGGGGGACAGGTTCCGGGATGGCATGTTACGCAGGCTCTTGCATGCGGGCGCGGCAACGCTCCTTCGTATATCCCAAGTTCAGCCGGAGTAGGCACGGGAAAAGGCGCGCGGGGCTTTTACCGCAATGGGTAGCGGGGTTGGGGGCGTTGGATCCGCTTTGCCTACGGTCTCAGGTGCGGCACGCATTCCGCACGTCGGGACCGAGGCAAATCGCATTTTCATGGTCAGGCAAAGCGCTCACCCAGTAGCCCGTAACGGTCAGACGATGCGGACGACCGTCGATCTTTGCTTGTTGTTCGGACGCCTGGTGGCTGGTCGCATGGCGTCGGACGGCCACCGTGCCAGCGTCGATCCAATCTCCCTGTCAGGCCAATGCCTTGACCTGGGCAGCCACCGAGTCGTTCTCCAGTAGTCGTGCGTAAGCGTTCAGGGGGGGTACGGGAGCGGGGGCTGAGCGAGCCACTCGCTCGTGGAACGTTGCTCGCCTTAGGATCCTGCCACAGACCTCTTTCTACAGCGAAGGCCACGCGCAGCTCTTCTGCCGCGGACGTCCATCACCGGGCCATGATCGCACGGTGCACGTCCCGTTCCGATGCGGTCCGCGCAGCGGCTTCTCTCTGGGTAACGACTGGAGTGCGCGACCTCGCCTACCCCGCGCAGCACGAAAGCTTATTGACGTCACGGCCGAAGGTCTGAGCGGTGAGCTTCAGGCCTTCGGCCATTGTCAGGTACGGTGCCATGGTCTCTGTTAGGTCCGTTACGGTCAGGTGGAACTTTACGGCAAGTGTTGCGGCGTAGATGGCGTCCCCCGCATTGTCTGCAACAATGTGCGCACCGAGCACGACGTTGCTCGCAGCGTCCGCGACGAGTTTGAATACCCCGCGGGTGTCGTGGTTTACAAGGGCACGCGGTACGGCTGACATGGGGAGTACGGAGGTTTTGACGTCGTACCCCGCCTGCTTGGCTTGGGCCTCGGTCAGGCCTACCGTGGCGATCGCGGGGGAGGTGAAGGTAACGGAGGGTACGACACCAAGGTCGACCGGTCGATGCGCACCCAGAGCGTTGTCGGCAGCGATGGCACCTTCGTACGCGGCAACATACACGAACTGCGGTCCCAACGTGACATCCCCTGCCCCGAGGATGTGGGGAACGTTTGTGCGCAGCTCCGCATCGACCAACACGGCGCGGCGAGGATCGGCCCGGACTCCCGCCGCCTCGAGGTGCAAGGCTTCCGTGTTGGGTTGACGTCCCGTTGCGACGAGGATGGCCGACGCCTCGACCACCCGGGCCCTGCCGGCTACAGTCAGATGGATGCGCCGACCCTGAGGTCCGCCCTCCACCCGGAGGTACTGCACCTCCGTCAACTGTTCGATACCTTCGTCTGCCAAGACGCCTGAAACGGCCTCGCTGATCTCCGGATCGAAGGTCTTAAGCAGTTTGGGGCTACGCTGCATCAGGGTGACCTTGGAGCCCAGGTGTGCAAACAGCTGCCCCAATTCGAGGGCGATGTATCCGGAGCCAATGACGGCGATGCTTTCGGGCACGTGGCGGAGTTCGAGCGCGGTGGTACTCGTCAGGTATCCCGCTTCGGCCAGGCCTGGGATGCTCGGAACGGCAGGGCGAGCCCCGGTAGCGATCAGGAAGGCCTTGGCCGCAATGCTCCGATCGCCGACATGCAGCGTGGAGGCGTCTGCGAACGCTGCTTCGCCGTGGACGAGTTCCCAACCATAGTCGGTCACCAGGTCCTCATACTTGTGCTGTCGGAGTTCGCTCACCAGCGCGTCTTTCTGGGCGATGATCGCATCCCACCGCGCGGGCCCGGCCGCTGTGTTCAGACCGGTGAATGGATTCGTTTGGGCGAGGTGGTGGATCTCTGCGGCCCGCAACAGGGTCTTGGAAGGGACGCACCCGATGTTGACGCAGGTGCCGCCGATGGTGCCACGCTCGATCATCACAACGCTGGCTCCGGCATCCCGTGCGCGGATGGCAGAAGCGAAGGCCGCGCCACCGGAGCCGACGATGGCCAGGTCGTAAGGACTGGGGCCCTTGGAGCGGCGGGGGGACCGACCGTGTTGCGGACTAGGTGGGTCGGTGACGGGATGGATCGCACGCGGCCGATAGCCGGACGCGGCCACGGCCGCCAGGAGGGCTTCCGTCTCGGCGTCGTCGGACACCGTCACCAGAGCTTCCCCGCGGCGAAAACTCGCATGGACATCGGTGGCGCCAACTCCTTCCAGGGCCGTTGTCACGTGGTGTTCGCAGTCCGTACAGGTCATGCCGTCGATCTGAATCCGCAGTCGCCTTTTCATCTGGATCCGTCCCTTCGCTGGAGCGATTGGAATGCGCGGGACCTCCTTACATCCGTGTGCAGGCCGCAATGCGCGCAGCATTGTCGGCAACGATTGCCTGACCGAGCTGGACCAGTTCTCGTACCCGGGGATCCGTGACGGTGTAGTAGACGGTCCGCCCTTCTGGACGGGAGCTCACAAAACCGCACCACTTCAGGCAAGCGAGGTGGTTCGAAACGTGCGCTTGTTTGAGCCCCAAAAGCTGCACCAGTTCCCCAACGTTCTTTTCGCCGTCCAAGAGTTGCAGGATGATGCGCAAACGTACCGGGTGTGAGAGGCCATGAAAGAACTTGGCGCGTACCTCAGCCGAGTCGTCGGCGGAAGGCGCAAGGGCAAGGGACATTGCCATTCCTCCTTCATATAACACAATATCATAATACGACTGCTGATTATGTCAAGGATGACCGATCCAGCGATGCGGCCTGCGGCTCTTCTGGACTTGTCGCATGGGGATGCGGCGCCAAATCGGTCGATGCGGTCATCCCGTGGTGCATCGGCCAACAAGCCGCACGGGGTGAATCTCAGGAGTCGCGGAATCCATAACGAGCGGCGTGTGGGCGTGTCGTGTCGTCCATCCGGTGCCAGAGGTGTAAGACGTCCAGGGCTGCGAGGGCGGCGTCGGCACCCTTATTGCCATCTGGGCCACCGGCGCGTGCTGCTGCCTGTTCCAGTGTGTCGGTTGTCAAGACGCCGAATGTGACCACGACGCCCCACCGCTCTGCATCGTATGCCAGTCGTGTCAGGCCGTCGGTGACCGAGCGACAGACGTATTGGTAGTGGTCCGTTTCACCACGGATGACCGCTCCCAAGGGCACGATAGCGTCGTAGCGCTTGGAACGCGCAAGTCGCAGGGCGGTGGGAGCCAGCTCGAAGGCGCCGGGGACGTCGAATTGTTCCATCCGGTCCTCGGGTAGTCCCTGTTCCCGGAATATGGCATGCGCCCCCGCTGCTAACGCTTCGGTAATAGCGGTGTTAAAGCGACTCCGGACGAGAGCAACGCGTAGACCGGTAAGATCCATGCTGGGATCGGATGGGGAGTAAGGTTTGCCCAGATTCACGTTGATTTGGATACCTCCGTTGCCGAGATGGCGGACGGTGAGGGGACGGGAACGTCCCCTCACCGCCCGGCCATCATCCGAGCGTGATCGTTCCCCAGTCTGCTGTATCGACATGCCAATCCTGTGAGGTACCAAAGTCGCTGGGAATGGCCTGCCAGTCCACCTGGGCCAGACGCTGACCCGCACTGTTTCCGAAATCCTGTGCAATGTCAAATTGGTAGGACTGCCCGCTTGCCGGCTTGGTGACTTCGAGCGTCTGCCACGGGACGATGAGTTCGGTGGAGAAGCCTTTCCCTTGCACAATGTCATTCATCGCCTTGGGCAGCGGGCTTGCGTTGCTCGCGTTCTGTCCCGTCGTATACAGAATGCCGGTGGCTCCAGCGACGGCGAATTGATAGGTTGGCCCGGACGAATAAGGACCGGCGTGGGTGTCGAGGCCAGAGACGCCGTACTCGGTCGTGTCCGATTCCCACCAATCGCCTGCAGCGTCATCGGCAGCATTGTAGATCGGCCATGCCGTCACGTCGGCCAGAATATACAGATTCGAAGTGTTCCATGCCACCTTGAAGCTGACGCTGTCGCCCGACGGCAGGGTTCCCGTGTCCGCGATGGTTTCGGGTGTCCCCGTGATGTCCGACCAGCAGGACGCCGTTGGGCTATCGACACCGCTACTGGGTTCTTCCGCAACCGTCAGGGTATTGCTCGAGGCGGCGGAACCGTTGGTGCAACTGGAAGTTGTGGTTGCCGTTTTGGTGTTGGTACTTTGCGTGGCGGCGGTGCTTCCGCAACCGGCGAGCAGGACCAAGCCCAAGAAACATGCGGCTGCCTGCAGTGAATGTTTCATACCGATTCCTCCTCCGAGTTGAAGGCGTTTCCGTTGGCCCATTACGAGACGAGTCGGGCACCCTCCTGCTGCTGTGTCGCACCGAACGCGCGACGAGCCGCGATGGATCGGTTCATGCTGCAGTCGCCGGCACGGCCGGAGACGGCCGTCGGCGAACCCGCTGGTCGACGGTGAGCAGCACCAGTGCCCCGCAGATCGCCATGGCCGTGGCATAGGCGTACGAATACTCGGGACCAAAGTGGTAGAGGATGCCGAGGATGATGTTGGCCACAAAGAGCCCCGTGCTGCGGGATGCCAGAAGTGATCCCATGCCGCCACTGGTTTTCGCCCCAGGAGCCAGTTTGGCGATCAGAGTTGGTTCGAGCGTCTCGATGACCCCCAGGGCGAATCCCAAGACGGCCATCGCGAGATACATGCCGATGACGCCCCAGTGAAGGGCATACGATACGGCGATTCCGGCCGACCCAACGCCTGCCGCGAGGTAGCCAAAGAGGGACAAGGAACGGGCCGCGCTCTTTGCCCACCGTCCCGCGAAGAGTCCGGTGGCGGCCGAGACGCCGAGGAAGATGACGTACGAGAGGACACCCAGGGCCCCGCTCTTGGTTCCCTGCGCGATGGTCAGGATGGGAAAGCCGGCGCTGTAGGAGCTGAAGCCGTATAAGGCGGTGGCAATGAGTACCGCTCGGTAGATAGAGCGATTGGATGAGGGGGAGGGACGGGACGGTTCCGCGGCCCTGGAGGCAGAGGGCTCCGCGCTCGGGCGCTGCAGCCCCGCCCGCACCGGCAATAGCACGATGGTCGACGCGACGAGGGGCACCATCGTCACAAGGAGGACGATGCGGTACGGGACGAGGACCGCCACCATCAGAAAAGCGTAGATGGCGGCGAGTGTTCCTCCGCCGACGTCGAGGGCGTGCAGAAAGCCGAAGGCCTTGCCCTGGTTTTCAGGCGTAACGACCTCCGTGAGCATTGCCCGTCGTGGTCCGGAGCGGAAATTCCGGGCCCACCATCCAGTCGCTAAGAGCGTCATCGCGGTGACGGCGCCGCTGGCGGCGCCAATCAGGGAGAGGAGTGGAATAAAGGCGTTCCCCCAAATGGCTGCGCGCTTGCGTCCGGTTCGGTCTCCGACGCGGCCACCCACGTAGCCGGCGAGCGCCCCAGGGCCATAGGCAACGGCCATGGCGATGCCAAACAGGGCAACCGAAGCGTGGAGGCGTAGCACGAGGAAGAGGGGAAACACTGCCAAGACTGCCTGGTACCCGAGGTCGGCGCAGAAGGCCGACATCGCGATCAACCACACAGGTCGGGACAGCCAGGTCGCCTTTGATGCCAACGTTCTCAACACCACCCATCCAACGAGGGTATTGCATTCGCCGCATTGCCGGCTCACTCCCGCTTCTGGGACCGCCGCCGTGCCGTGCTGTTTTGCCCGTGCGGTGAAGCACTAGGGCGAGCATGGGCAACATGCTGGTGCGATCCGAGTGACAGGGATTCGCGTCGCAGAGGCCGAATGTTCAAGGGGGTGAGCGGCCTTGTTGCGGCTTTGCACGTGGTCTGCGATGGCGGAACAGGATCTCGAGCAGGCGGTGTCCCTGGGTGTCTGGGGGGTTGCGCTTCCGCTTCCGCCGAACACGACGGTGCAGCAGGCCAGGGAGTTCCATGCTGGGGCTGCGCGGCTCGGGCTCGTGGTCGCTGCCGCGGTGGGGCCGGATGGCGCCTTGCCCGAGGTATCTGGATGTTCTCTGGCGCGGGAGGTTGGTGCACGATCCCTCGTCGTTCGACCGGGCCCGGGGACGATGGCGGAGCTTGCGGAAGGGTGCCGTATGCTGTGTGACGCATGTAGCATCCGCATCCTGGTGGAGACCAACCCAGGGTCGCCGGTCGGGACACTCACGGCTGCGGCCGAACTCGTTCGAAGTGTCGCGCGGCCGAATTTCGGCGTTGCCTTGGATCCCGTGGGTCTTCTTAACCTCGACACATACTTCGACAACGACTCCTTCCTTGCGCGCGTGGTGCAGCAGCTGGGAGCAGCGATCGGTTTGGTCGTTGCCCGCGATGCGACCCTGGATCCGGACGGCCTCTCGTTCCGCCTCGTGGAACGCGTTGTTGGTACGGGCGGGGTTCGGTACCGCGCACTCTTGGCAACGCTGCGTGGTACCACCGAAGATCTGCCCGTTCTGGTGGATCGCCGGGTCGATGCCATGGCGCATATTCGTGCCATGATCGACGAAGTCCCACTGCAGTGAAGGTGGGGTTTTCAGGTCTCCAACAGCTCTTTGCTTTGTGCGGCACGCGGAAGGCACCAGTCGGCGTGCGTTTATGCGTTGCGCCAATTCCCTAAAGGACCTTTCTCATCCCAGTGCTCGTGCAGGCTGATTATCGTCGGCGGGACACAACCCTTCCCTCTCCATTGCACCCACCCCGGTTCGACCCGTAGGCTGCACCCGAGGGTACGGAGCGGAAGCGTGAAAGTCCCGGCTGTCGTGGTGGATGCCGTCCGATCGACACCGTCGGCAGTATGACTCACACCTTCTTGCCGTTGGTTACGGATGCGTCTTCTCCCGCCGCTCCCGCACGGCGTTCCAGGCCTCGGGAAACCTCACCCGCCACACGCGCGGCGTTTCTCCATATCCGTGATCCTCGGCCATCGTCGCGAGGTCTTCGAGCAATTCGATGGCCGATGGAAGCGGCACGAAAGCTGTCCTCAGCGGCTTTCCGCTCGAATCAGCCACGCCCACGGCCACCGCCTGCATAGGCTCGCTTGCAACCCCGAACCGCAGCGGCCGACCTCGACGGGCCTCAGCGTGCGCCGCATCGTATACGGCACTCATTTGCTGCATCCACATCGCCCACAGCTGCTCACTCTGCCGTCCTCCGGACACGTACCGAACGCTATGTTGGCTTTCGGGTAACTGCGGCATAGATGTGTCCCGTGATGGGTTGCCGGGGGTCACCGGATTACCTTGCCCTCGATTGCGATTGTGGCGACGACTTGCTCTGCCCACCCAACCACTCCAATAACAGGATATCTAACCAAGCTTGCAGAGATTATACTATACGGGATCCAGAAACAACCGGCAGGGGGACAGGTTTCATTGCCTGCATTGCGGGTGGGATGGTGGAGCGGACGTTGTAGCCGCCTTGAATCGGTTGACCAGGGTGAGCGATCCCGGAATCCACCGGTGGATGCGGGCAAACGCATTCTGGAAGGCCGATTCCGATGCCGGAAGGAGACCGGGAACCGCGTCGATGACGCGGAAAACGGAACACTGCTCGCCTCTAGGCTCTCGCACCAGGGTGGGGGCGGTCGACGGGCGGAATGTCGACCGAGCAAGCCCACCGGCAGAGCGCGAACAATACGAGAAAATCCTTATGTGGATGTTTGTTGAGGATGTTCGGAGCGGAGTATTGCGACGCCGAGCGTCTCGTTGTGGGCACCGGGACAATCCCCCGATCTCGGATGAGCACGTAGCCGTTGCGGAGGGCGCTCGCACCGAATCCGGCAACATGATCCGAAGGCGAGATGGTAGCCGGTAGGTAACTTCGAGGGCGTTGCCACGATGCCCAGAATTGCCGCCAGCCTGTTCCCCGCCTCGCGCTGGGGAGAGCTTTGCGTCGACTGGAATCGGCACGCCGCGGGGCCTGCGATTGGGCGCCTTCCGATCGCAGGCCCCGCGGCGTTCACGCCGGAGCGTTGTTATCTGGGTGCAGACGGATCCGCTCTTCGATCTCCCTGATTTGGTCCTCCAGGTCTAGCTTGCGTACCTCCAGATGCCGTTTTGCACGGCGCAGTGCCACCAAGCTCGCATCGTCTTGCGGCAGGTCATCCGTGGGCCACCCCGCAGAGTTTGTCCGCGCTTGGCCGCGGCCACCGGTGCCTGGGCCGCAACGACAACCGCAACATTCTGACATCGTCTGCATCATCGACTTTGCACCATCCTCTTGTGTCGTTTTGTTCGAAGCGCGCCGATCATCGGTTTGGGAGTAAATCTGCCGTTCAAGAGCGACCAGATCGTCCCACGCGATGACGGTTCCCGAAGTCCACCAACCGCTATCGGTTAGGTATCGAGAGGATAACCCCAGATACTGTGCCGCCATGTCGAGGGTGACGGGCACCGTCGGATCCCATCGAGGCTCGTCTGGCAGAAAGCGCCCGGTGCGCCGTGCCACCCTCTGCAGATCCGCGTATCGGAAGCGACGGTGCGACACGCGACCTCGGCCGACGCGGTAGGTCGGCAGCCAGCCTTGCAGCGAGTACCAGCGCATTGTGGTGGGGGTCACGCCCAAGAGTGCAGCCGCTTCCTGTACGCGCAGGTAGCGACCTGTCACTTCATCACCTCCGACTCCACGCGCTATGTTACTATAGGAATAACCTCTAGTCAATGGATGGCATGCCTTGCTTCTGGCGGATGGTCTGGTCTTTCATCCGGAACGACATTGGAGGCGCACGGACCACCCGCCCTCGAGCGCCTCCCCACAATCCCTCGCTCGAACGCATGGCGACCGACGTGGGTGCCGTGCGCTCAGAACCAGGTGCGCCACCAGTTGCGCTCGAACGCTACCTTGGCGGCGTGCCAGTGACGACCAGCCCGGTACATCTGAACCCGGGGTGTGGGCTCTGCGTAGAAGTTGCCGCGGGCGAACCCGGCCATGCCGCCGCCCATCTCGATGAAACACTCACCATGGCCCTCGAATGGTTGCTCTGGGCCATGCCCGCGTAATCGAGCTGCGATGGTGTGCGCCACGGCTTCGGCCTGGCCGTGAGCGAAGACGCCCGCCTTGGGCAAAGGCTTGCCGAGTTTCAGGGACACCGTTGTCACGTCCCCGATGGCGAAGACGTTCTCGAAGCGGGTTTCGCAGGTGGTAGGGTTCATGGGAATCCAACCACTCGGGCCCGCCAGCGCGGAGCTACGCACCACCTCAGGCGCGGCGTGCGGCGGCACCACCGCCAGGACGTCGAACTCGGCCTCGGCTCCGGTGTCGAAGTAGAGACGCTTCCCCGGGGCGTCGACCCGGGTGAGCTTTGTGCTCGGGTGGTAGTCGATGCCGTGCCGTTGGACAAACTCCACCACGCCTCGCGAGACCTCGGGACCGGCGACACCCATGGGAACGGGTTCGGCGGCGTAGATCGTCACCGTCACCTGGTCGCGGACGTTACGGCGACGCAACAAGCCTTCCAGGAGCATGGCCGCTTCATACGGCGCGGCTGGGCACTTGAACGGGACGTCCGCTACGACCACGGCCAAGCGGCCGGAATGCAGCCGGGACGCTTGGTCATACACCTGCTGGGCTCCGTCGATGGTATAGAAGTTGCCTCCGACTTCGGCGAGCCCGGGCACGCGGTCTGGGACCAAGTCGGCGCCCAGGGCGACCACAAGGGCGTCGCCCGTCAGTCTTTCGCTGTCCACGACGACCCGACGTGCTTCTGGGTCGATCTCTGTGATCGCACCGTGGCGGACCTCGATTCCACGGCGGACCAGCGGCGTAAGATCTCGTTGCACCTGTTCCGGCTTGCGGCTGCCGCTCATGAGCCAGAGAAGGGACGGCCAGAAGGTGTGTTTTGAGGCCCGCTCCACCAGCACCACGCGATCCTCGGGCGCCAGTTCGCGACGCAGCACACTGGCAGCCACGAGTCCACCAACCCCGCCCCCGAGAACCAACACAGTTCGCTTGTCCACGAAGTCGCCTCCTTCTTGGTCACTTTGGCCTACTGTTCGGAGCTCCGTTCTCCGTCTTACCTAACCTGGCCAACAGCCACTCCTCGTTCGCGGGAGCGATCAGGCGCAGAGCCGCCGGCTCCAAGGCGGAAAACCACATCAACCATTGCTCCAGTCGGATGCGGTGGCAGGGGTCACCAGCCTGCGGTCCCTTGGGCAGCATCTCCGCAATCAGGAGATCACCGTCGGGCTGCAGAACCCGCCATGCAGCCCGTAGCCCGGCCATGGGATCGGTCATGTGGTGCAGCACGAAGACCAGGGTCACTGCACCGAACTGCTCGTCTCCGATCCTGGCAAGTACCTCTCCATCGTCCTGGAGCCACGTCGGCGTGCTATACGGACCGCCTTGTGCGGCGATCCGCTCTGCCGTAGCCAGTGGAACGGGATCTCGGTCGACCCCTGTCACGTGATGGCCCCGGCGTGTCAAATCGGCGCATAGCTCCCCGGTCCCACAGCCGATATCCAACACGGGATCAGCACCGAGGCACTGCCGCACGATCCAGCGCCGGATGCGGGGCTCATCCAACGGCTCTGTATCGAGAGCGCAATGCACGCCGTTCGCCGCGACCGAGGACGGTTCCATAACCGGCTCCCTCCCTCGCCCGTCGGCTCAGAACGTCAGCATGCGGTCTGCCCACGTGGTCAGATCGACGAGATCCTGCATCGTCGAGATCGGGCAGAGGGCTGAACCATCCATTTGGCGTGAGCGCAGGCACGTGCCGCAGGCGAGTACCTCCCCACCACGATCCGTAAACGCCTGGATTTGTTCGGGAACGTCGTAGGCGTCCTGGTGGATACGCTCGCTTTCGACGCCTGCTCCGAGCAGGAAAACCCGGACCGTGTGGCCGGAATCTAGCGCTTTCACCGAGAAGCGAAAGGCGTTCCATGCGGTTTCCGGCTCATTGGTGCCGAGAACCACGCCGATCTTCATCGGAAGCACCCCCTCAGGCGGTTGGTTGCGCGGAGAGCCAGGCGGCCACCACGTCTTCACGCTTGAAGCGTAGGGGCCGCCTGCTTATGCGTCCAATGCCAAAACATCGAAACGATCATGCTAAGTTCGCATGATTCTCCGTCGACGCGGCAGCTTGCTGGAGGAAGGCGTGCAGGGCCGCCGCGGCAGGGGACATGCGCGCCTCGCGCGGGATCGCAAGGTGAAGCACGCGCGGCAGGGCCTTGGCTGAGACAAGGGCGAGCGTTCCGCTTGCCAGGTCGCTCGACACCACGAACCGGGACAGGAACGCCAGCCCCAAGCCGGCGGCCGCGGCCCGCTTGATGCCTTCCGAACAGCCCAGGGTGAGGACCCGCCCGAACCGCCACTTCTCCCGCTCCAGATGCGCTTCGACCGCGCGCCGGCTCCCGGACCCTTCTTCCCGTTGAAGCAGTGTCTCGGCGACTAGGTCACCGGCGGAAACCGCGCGTCCCGCCAAGCGATGGTTGGGGGGCGCGACCAAGAGCAGTTCGTCGGTCACGAAGGGTTGGAGGAAGAACGGAGCGCCGGCCATGCCTTCGGACAGGACCCCGATGTCGGCGTCGCCGGCGGCCACGCGGCGGGCAACCTCTGCGCTGGACGCGACGGCGAGGTCAAGGTCGATTCCCGGGTGTCGGGCGCTGAAGCGCACCAGAAGCGCCGGTAGGATGTAGCCGCCAGGGGTGGTGCTTGCCGCCAGACGCACCCGACCGCGGTTGAGGTTTCGCAACTCCTCCATGGTCTGAGCCGCCTCGCCACACAGTCGCAGGATGCGCTCGGCGTATGTGTAGAGGGCTCGGCCCGCATCGCTGAGAAGCACGCGCGGGCGTCGTTCCGCGAAGACCGGGAATCCTAGAGCCGCTTCCAGTGCCTGTACTTGGCGTGAGACGGCTGGCTGGCTGCGGTGGAGTAGGTCGGCCGCGCGCGAGAAACTTCCGAGGCGGGCGACCTGATAGAAGGCCTGAAGCGCCCCAAGGTCCAACGCTGGAAGTGCCTCCTCGCTCATCCCTGCCCATCTCCCTCTGCTACGCTCCCATTTATGCACCAAACGCATCATATCCGCACAACATAGCATACAGGACGCATGATCGGTGCGGTATACTGCGGCGGGGTGATACTCTCCATGGAAAGCCTGCTGCGGTTAACCGCATACTCGCCGGGTGCTGGCTGAGCGTCCAAGATGGGGCCGCAGGACCTGGTCCAGGTCCTGAAGTGTTTACCGGCTGTCGATCATCCGCGTGTTCTCGCAGGGGTGGGCGAGGATGCGGCTGTATTCCGCCTGCGGGATGATCTCGCCGTTGTTCAGACGGTGGACGTCATTACGCCGGTCCTGGATGATCCGCGCGTCTTCGGTGAGGTCGCCGCAGCGAACGCGCTGAGCGACATCTACGCCATGGGCGCCACTCCGCTGTTCGCCCTCAACGTGGTTGCCTTTCCGGTGCGCATGTTGCCGGCCTCCATTCTGGAGCAGATGCTGCAGGGCGGCGCGGCGAAGGCGGCCGAGGCCGGGGTACCCATCATCGGCGGGCATTCCCTGGACGATCCTACGCCCAAGTATGGTATGTCTGTCACCGGGGTGGTCGATCCCAAGCGGATCGTCCGGAAGTCGGGCGCGCGGGCCGGGGATCGCTTGGTACTGACCAAGCCGTTAGGCGTCGGTGTCCTGACGACTGCCTTGACGCATGGGCGGGGTGGCATGGAGATCGAGCGTTGGGTACGGCCGGTCATGACACAGCTTAACCGCGCGGCGGCCGAGGCCATGCAAGCGGTGGGCGCCAGCGCCTGTACCGATGTGACCGGGTTTGGGCTGCTGGGCCACCTGCGCGAGATCGTTCAGCAGAGCGGGGTTGGCGCGCGCGTGGCGCTCGGGCGGGTTCCAGTGCTGGAAGGTGCCTGGGATCTACTCCGCGACGGCGTTGTCTCGCAAGGCACTCAGAACAATTACCGCTTGCTGCGCGACGAAGTGCACTGGTCTCCGGCAGTTCCCGCCGAGGCTCGGATGCTGCTTTGCGATGCCCAAACCTCGGGGGGCTTACTGATCGCTGTGCCGCCCGACCGCGTGGAGACGATGCTGTCTACGCTCACCGCAGATCGGGTGGCTGCGGTGGACATCGGTGAGGTGTTACCGGGGCCCGTTGGTAGCATGGATGTCGTTCTATAGGCAGGCTGCTGCACTCGGACGTGCTTGGAACTGGGGGGATCCTGATGCCGACGGAGAGAGCGATTTACCTGGACCACAACGCGACGACCCCGGTGGATCCGGCCGTCTTTGCGGCTCTGCGGCCGTATCTGGAAACGGAGTTTGGTAATCCCTCCAGCGGACACGAATATGGCCAGGCCGCGCGCGAGGCGGTGGAGCACGCCCGACGGCAGGTGGCCGAGCTTCTGGGTGCGGATCCCACCGAGATTGTCTTTACCGGTGGTGGCAGCGAGGCCGACAACCTTGCCATCTGCGGCGTGGCTTTCTCTCAGTGGGACCGGGGTCGGCACATCGTTACAACAGCCGTGGAGCACCCGGCCGTGCTCAATACCTGCCGCTACCTGCAGCGCCGACACGGCTTTACGGTGACGGTGCTGCCCGTGGACCAGACGGGTCTCGTCGATCCCGACGACGTACGCAGGGCACTCCGTGACGACACCATTCTGGTGAGCGTGATGCATGCCCAGAACGAAGTCGGTACGCTTCAGCCCCTGGCGGACATCGCCGCCGTCGTGCGGGAGCGCGGGGTCCTATTTCACTCGGACGCGGCACAATCGGCGGGCAAGGTGCCGGTCGCGGTGAAGGATCTGGGAGTGGACCTGCTTGCGGTGGCGGGGCACAAGCTGTACGCACCCAAGGGCGTGGGCGCCCTCTACGTGCGTAACGGGCTTACGCTGGAGCCGCTGATCCATGGTGCTGGCCACGAGGCCGGACGTCGTGCGGGAACCGAGAACGTCGCAGGGATCGTCGGTCTCGGGAAGGCCTGTGCTCTTGCCCGGAAGCACCTCCATGCGGAAGCCCTCCGGCTCCAGGGCCTTCGCGACGGATTGTGGCGGCGGCTGGCGGGGGGTATTCCAGGAGTCCGACTGCATGGGCACCCGGAACGTCGATTGCCGAACACACTGAATATAGGGGTTGCTGGGGTGGCTGGCGACGATCTTCTGGCCGCCGTTCCGTGCATCGCCGCCTCGACGGGTTCCGCTTGCCATGCCGGACGGGCGGAACCCTCTGGGGTTCTGCTGGCCATGGGGTTCGGTCCGGCTGAGGCGTTGACGGCGGTGCGGCTATCCCTGGGAAGGTTCAACACCGAGGAGGACGTGGGGACGGCCGCAGACCTGCTGATTGCAGCTGCGGCCACACTCGGGAAGGCCCCTCGAAGGTAGTACCCTCGGGCACCAGCGCCGTATGCTTGTCCTTCATGAAGGAGCCAGCGACCGCCGATGCTCCGCGTCAAGGGGTGGGGCGGTGCCGCTGCTAAGCCTGGCCAGAGTTGTCTTGCCCTCCGGCGTAGGGAGGTTGAAGCAGGTGCCCATCGGGCGCGTCATCGAGAATTCGACCACGGGAGAGCGCATCGTTGTGCGTTCTGCGGGTCAGACCGGTGATGCAATGTTGGAGTTCGACCTTTTCCTGCCGCCCGGTCGTGGCGGGCCGGCATCCCACGCGCATCCCGAGCAGCGCGAGCGGTTCACGGTGCTCTCGGGTTGCCTACGCTTACGCATTGGGCGGAGCACGGTGGATGCGAGCGCAGGCACGGCGGTCGAGGTCCCGCCGGGCACCGCACACCGCTTCTGCAATCCTGGCCCCGACATCGCTCATGTTTTGGTGGAGATCCGTCCAGCGCTGCATTTCGAGGATCTCCTGGCTGAGACTGCCCAGATTGAGCGCATGGGGCTTGGCCCGGTCGCGCGTCTGTCCGCTTTGGCGGAGGTGCTGCTTTCTCACTTACGTGAGGTCTCTGTTCCCCGCGTACCGCGCCGATTCGTGCGCTTGGGACTCACGGTCGCTGCAGCGGTTGGGCGCCGCGGCCGCATTGCGGTGTCCAACGCACCAGCGGCCACGCCGCAACGACCGGACCATGCGCCGGAGGCCCACCGTGCGGCCGAGTGAGGCGGCCCGCGTCCCGGGTGAGCGTGCCTTCAAGAGACTGTGGATTGGGCAAACGGTGGCCCAGGTGGGGGCGCAGGTGTCCCTGCTTGCCATCCCGCTGACTGCGGTGATCGTGCTCAAGGCCACGGCCTTGCAGATGGGATGGCTCGGTGCGGCCGCCACCATGCCTGTCTTGTTGGTCGCACTTCCGCTCGGTGTGGTGGCCGATCGCGTAGATCCCCGGTCTTTACTCATTGCGGCCGATGCTGGTCGCGCGACGCTCGCCGGCCTGGTGTCGATTCTGGCGGTGATGCACCGCCTGACGATGACGACACTATTCGCTGCCGTGGCGGGTGCTGGTGCCTTGACGGCCATGTTTGACATTGCCCACCAGTCGCTCTTGCCCCGCCTTTTGCCCCCGAACACCCTGGCCGGGAAGAATGCACGCCTGGAGGTCAGTCGGGCGGCGAGCCAAGTGGCCGGTCCCGGCCTTGGTGGTGCCCTTGTGCAGTGGGTGACGGCGCCTGTAGCGGTGGGCGTGACCGCCGCCACGTATCTGGGCTCGCTGATTGCCCTGCTCGGGCTCCCTGCGGTCCCGGCTTCTCCCCGTGGCGCCCGAGGTGGCGATGGTCCGGCCGGGCAAATTCGCGCGGGCCTGGCTTGGCTCGTGAGCCAGCCCGCACTCCGGGCCGTCGCTGGCTGCACGGCCACGGCCAACTTCTTTGGCACGGTGGCTGGTGCCGTGTATGTGCTATTCGCGGTCCGGGTAGTGGGCCTCTCGCCGCTCTTCCTCGGTTTGGTGTATGCCGGGCAGAGCGTGGGGGGGCTCGCTGGTGCCTGGATGGCGCCGGCTCTGGCCGTGCGGCTCGGCGTAAGCCGCACACTGTTGGTGGCGGCCATTACCTTCAGTGCCGCGCCGCTCCTCGTGCCATTGGCGCCGCACAGGCTGCTGGTCGCGGTGCCCCTTTTGGCCGGAGCTGGCGCGATCCAAGTGGGCGCTCGCTCGGCGTATACGGTGACCCAAGTGAGTATGCGCCAACGGATCACGCCCCAGGAACTCCTGGGGCGGTGCAATGCCAGCATGCGTTTTTTGGCTTGGATCGGGCTGCCATTCGGCTTTCTGGCGGGCGGTCTAGCGGCGACGTGCATTGGCACGCGCGATACGCTGTGGGTTGCTGCGGCGGGCGGGCTGATCGCAGTCCTGTGGCTCGTCGGCCCGTTCGGCCGCGGACCAAATTAGTGAGACAGAGGATGTTGAGCGCAATGGAGTCGGATGCTTTCGCCCTGGACGCGTTGCTGGCGATCACGGCGGCTCTCGCCGAAGCGGAATACAACGGCGACCGTGCCGCACTGGATACTTCGGTCGCCAGTGGGTTCACCGCCGTGCGTTCCGACGGCTCCGTTTTGTCGCGCGAGCAGTTTCTGTCGCGGGCGCGCGGCCGGCGGCGTCTCGGGATCCTGGCTCGTACGGTGGTGACGGTGGAGACGAGCGGCGGTGCCGCAGTCGTCACCTGCACCGAAGAAGCGCGCACGCCCGGCAGTGGCGAACGCGATGGTGACCAGTTGCGCACGCGCCTTGTTTTTGTGCGGGAAGGGGAGGCCGTGCGCCTGTTCGCCCTGGACCGAGTGCCGCGGCAGTCAGCCGGCGCGGCAGTGCGCCGACAGCGGTTACGGTTGCTGTCCTGGCTGAGTGCCGCCAGTGCACTACTCTTTCTGGTCGAGGGGGCGCTCTTCTGGGGTGTCCCTTTGCCGGTGCTGTCTCGGACAACCCTGCACCCACCCCTTTCTCCCGCCTTGGGCGGCGTGGACGCTCTGGCGGGTGTGCTTCTCGGTCTGGCCACATACGGTTTGTTTGCCCACGGCCACTGCCGCCATGCGCGCGTAGCCTGGCGCGTCGCGGTGGGCGCCGGTACCTGCGCCGTGCTGGCGGCCTTGACGGGACTGTGCGTAGTGGCCTCGGGGGGTTCGGGGCCAGCGATGGTAGCTGCCGTGCGTGAGCAAGTGCTGCTGCTGCCTTTGGTCGTCTGTGGACTCGTTGCGTTGCACAGTCCCGCTGGTCGTGCCGCTGTGCGTCCGGGTGCGCTGGCCGACCTATAGCGGGAGGTTAAGAGGATCACAGAGCGACAGGTGCTCCACGCCTCCCGCAATAACGGTCCTGGGACGACACGACGGCAAGGACGGCGGTGGAGGAAGTTCAATGCCGCACAGGACGGCGTCTTCGTGTTTCACCACACGCCGATCCATGCGTCTTGGGTCTATCAGGTCGAGATTTTCTTTTCCATGTTGCAGCGACGCATCCTTCGCCTCGGTTGTTTTGCGTCCGCTCAGGAGTAGACATCGACGCTTGACATTACTCGCCGGTGATCGGATGATGACCCTATGATAAGGGAACAGATGCTCTCGACAGGGCAAGCCGCAAAACGGTTGGGCATCTCTGTTCGCACAGTTTACCG
>JAJYVN010000345.1 GCA_021791995.1 Bacillota bacterium | reverse complement strand
GCTCAGCTCCAGGTCCACGGCACCACACCCGCCGGCCAGATCCGTTGCGCCGGCACGCGGCCACCGCCCGCCGTGCCGCTCGAGCTCAGCCTGAACGAACGATCAACCAGTTGACCCGACGGCGCGCACGGCGCTACAGTTTGCCATCCGCCGCGGCTCACAAAGTGCTCACCTACAGACCCGATAACCCAGTCGATCGCGTCACGATCCGTGCGATCGAGGATATTCGGCCCGCCGCAGAAGCGCTGCACGAAATCTTGGGAGGGTTCTTCAAGACGATCACCATGACCCCGGAGGGCCAATTGATTCACCGGGTGGGCGGTTCCATTCTCTTCGAATTCCACCGGCCCTCGGGCCGGATTCTCTGGGTGCCGTCGCCCGAACCCGACACCTGGCCTGCCTTTGAGGTTCGTGTCGGTGACGACATCGGTCCCGTGACACCACTTCTCACCTTCATTCAGGATGGCGATCTGGCTCACCGCTTCTGGCTCGGCGAAGTGGACCTGGCGGAAGCCCTGGCGCGTCAACAGTTACGGGCCATTGGGCCCCTCTCACGCGCCATGAAGCTTTTACCGCACCTCGATCCGGTCTACGACCGGTATCGGGCGTACGCGGCCGAGCAGGGTGTCGCCTGAGTGAGCCAGGAAGATGCGGGCCTCTTGATCTCCGACCAATGGCAGCATGGCAGTGTGGCGATCCCGCTTGTCAATCCCTCCACCGGCCAGCCCAACGGGATGGTGGCGGGAGGAGGCACCGCAGAGGTTGACGCAGCCGTTGCCGCAGCGCACCAGGCGCATCGTGACGGCCGATGGCGGTCGCTCCCACCCCAGGTCCGCAAGCAGATCCTCTCCGAGGCCGCCCGAGCATTGCGGACCGAGGCCGCCACGCTGAGTCGGCTGATCAGTTCGGAGAGCGGACTACCGGTCGGAGCAGCACGGTATATCGAGATCCCCATGGCCGCCGATGCGCTGGACTTCTATTCCGCTACAACCATGGACGATCGGGGATCCGTTGTGCCCTTCTTCGCCCCCGGGGGACCGCCGAGCCAGTTCGCCTTCACGCTGCATGAACCCGGGGGCGTGTCTGGTCTCATCACCCCGTGGAACTTCCCCCTGTTCCTTCCCACGTGTCGGGTAGCGGCGAACCTGGCGGCCGGATGCACCTGCGTGGTCAAACCAGCCCCCGAGGCCCCGCGCACCGCCCTAGCCCTCGCCCGCATCCTGCTCTCGGCCGGTGTACCGCCCGGGACCGTGAACGTCGTGGCTGGGATGGACGAAGCAGGTGCAGCACTCGTTGCCCACCCCCTTGTCCATCACATCTCGCTGACTGGCGAGACGGAGACCGGGCGCATGGTCATGTCCGCTGCTGCCCCCACCCTGAAACGCTTGTCGCTCGAACTCGGTGGCAAATCGCCTGTCATCATCTGCCCCGACGCGGATCTTGATGCGGCCGTCGCCGGATCGCTCTTTGGGATCTACTTTCACGGTGGACAGGTCTGCCAGGCCGGGAGCCGCATCCTGGTCGCGCACGAGATCTACGACCGGTTCGAGCGGATGTTTGTGGAACGGGCAGGCCAACTCCAGGTCGGCCCGGCCGACGACCCTTCGAGCGATATCGGGCCCATGGTCTCGGCACGGCATCTGGAACGGGTGTGCGGCCGTGTCCGAATGGCCGTCGCCGAGGGAGTGCCACTTCTTCTCGGCGGCGAGGGTTCGCCACCAGGGAACGGCGGCTTCTTCGCGCCTGTCACCGTCTTTGGTCCAACCGATCGGGTGGCGTCCATTGGTCGTCAGGAGGTCTTCGGTCCAGTCGCGTGCCTTTTACCTTTCTCGACCGAAGCAGAAGCGGTGGAACTCGCCAACGACACGCCCTACGGTTTGGCCGCCGGCATCTGGACCCGAGACATCGGACGCGGTCTGCGTCTAGCCCAGGCCATGGAGGCTGGAACGATCTGGATCAACACATCCCAGGTCCTCTCCCCCACCACGCCCTTCGGCGGGTTCAAGTCCAGCGGCATTGGTCGAGAGTTGGGCCGAGCAGGGATGCGCACCTACCAGGAAAGCAAGAGTATCATCATAGAAACGTCCGAAACACCGCCCCGCTACTTCTGAGCAAGGAGGAGGAGCGCCACGCGAATCGAGGCTCTCTTTCCGACGATTGAGCCCACGGAGCAATTCCTCTTCACCGGCCTGGAGGACCAGCCCTGGCTGGCCGTCTCCCAGTTAGAGACCCGCCTCGCACAGCACCTTGCGAACGATCCCTCCCCCTTGCGCGTCTCGGATGGCTGTGTTCTGGAGGGCGTCCTCCAAAGCACACTCCTGGTGGCAGGTCCGGGTGCGGTCGTGGAGCCCACCGCCGTCTTGGTGGGGGGCCCGATCGTCTTGGGCCCCGGCGCCGTGATCCGCGCCGGGGCCTATGTACGAGGTCCAGCATTCATCGGAACGGGCGCGATCGTTGGTCACGCAAGCGAGGTGAAGAACAGCATCTTACTCTCGTACGCCCGAGCGCCCCACTTCGCCTTTGTGGGTGACAGCATCCTGGGTCATGACTCGAATCTGGGCGCGGGCACCAAGCTCTCCAACCTGCGCTTCGATGGCCGAGTGGTGTATGTATACTGGGACAACGAGCGCATCCCCACCGGAATGCGCAAATTCGGAGCACTGATCGGCGAGCGAGCCCAGACCGGTTGTAACGCCGTGTGTAATCCGGGGACGATCCTCCTGCCGCGTGCCATGGTGCCACCCGGTGAAACCGCTAAGGGAACCGTTGGCTCCCGCCTCGCAGTAAGCTCGCCAACCCCGTGAGGCGGCGTCAATGATCAAAGCTCCTTGAGGCCTCCTGGTTGACAAACGGCCAGCCGCGGGCGGTGATAGCGTCGGGATGCTAAACGTTGGCTTCACATCGGGAGCCGCCCTTCTGGATCGGCGACCGGGAGTTCAGCGTGGCGGACCTGGACCTGATCAGCGAGACGTGCCAGCGGTTTTCCCCGGCTGAGCCGCTGGGAACGGGCACTGACGATCTGCGAGAACCTGGCGTGGGAGGCGCCCAATGGCCGGCCACGGGTGTATTCGTGCCTTGTGCTGCTGGAGCAGTTGGCGGCGGCGGG
>JAJYVN010000344.1 GCA_021791995.1 Bacillota bacterium | reverse complement strand
CTTTACCACGCCCATCGCCAGCGCAAACAACTCCACGTCTTCCATGCCACGACAACCTCACTCGCGCCCCAGCCGCCTGTTTGCCCCTTCCTTTCTGGGTCACTACCCACCCAAACCTGCTAAGAGCCGATTTTTTGGGCCGTATTTGACTGTCAACGGCCATGTCTACCGCTCTGCCAACAATAGCAATCGCGGGCGCCGTATTTCAGGCTCCCGCTTCGCTGATCATAGGCGCCCATTGGGCCTAACCCATTCCTGTTGGTGGCGCTATTGTGTATTTCACGCCCTGCCACGGCCACAACACCCAAGCGCTACGCGGCTTTCAGATATCCGAGAAGCCTCCTAAGTGGATGACCAATCCCAGACGCCTGTGAGTACGTGTTCCATGCGGCAGGTACGGTTATTCCGTGAGGACGCCAAGCGATCGGTCCGGCCGTATGAGAGAGCGTCATCCGCATCGGCGGTTACAATCGCCGCGATCTGGGTTTGACAACAGCATAGGCCTGAGAGAGTCTGGTATCGGTAGGCGCCGGGGTTCGGTTCTCACCTCGGCCCGGGATGTTTTTCACAGCCTTCGACGTGCTCTCATTGTCGCCACCTCATAGCCCCAGCACTCCGGCGCCGGGCCACTGACCATGGTCAGTACTCGGCTTCGAAAGGTGCGCGAACGATGAGAGTGCGTTCAGCCTCGATCGTTGCGGCAGTCGTATTGGCCCTCGGCGCAGCAGTGCCTGTCACTACGCTGGCGGCGTCCCAGTCGGGGGCCGGAAACGCAGCCACTTCCGCCGCTACGCCGGTTTCGTCCGCCAGCGACGCCACGGTCCCCAACGCCCCCCAAGTGGACGTGGTGCACCCCACGACGCAACAGGCCATTGCTGACGCCGAGGCCCAACTCGGGCCGCAGATCGCCAGCCACATGCTTCATCGCGTGATGGCGCCGCTTTCTACAATTCCGGCCTGTCTTTCGGGTCTCAAGTGGACTACGCCGACACAGCAGGCGTCAGGTAACTACGCCGGGTACCTGGACGACGTCTCGAACGCGGAAGCCGCCGCCGGTAGCTTCGCAGTCACTAAGGACACCGCAAGTGGTAGCGTAGTGGGATCCTGGGTTGGCGTCGGCCAGAACACGGGAATAGCTCAGGCTGGGGTCAACCAAACCACGATGCAGACGTGGTATGAATTCCTCCCCAGCAACCCTGTCTACCTCTTCGACGTAAATGCCGGGGACGAAGTCGAGGTCGACATTTCTCTGGAGAGCAACGGCGATTGGTACGTCAACGTCGACGACGAGACGACCGGCCAGTACTACGCCAACGCATTTAGCGTTAGCGGCATTCCTCGCAGCAACGTGGAGTGGGTCACGGAGTTGCAGAGTGGAAGCGTCGGCAGCTGGAACCCCGTGAACTTCTCCGCATGCTTCTGGACAGACAGCAACGGTAACTTCCAGTACATCAACAGCAACGAGGCGTCTAAGGTCGAATGGCTCTATGTGCCGTACTCGCCTCTGATCGGCGAGATGACGACCAGTGTACTGGGGGCGGACGACGAGTCGTTCACGACGTACGATAACGGGAACGGGTAGGGACCGGTTAGTCCCGTCCATCGAGGTCCTAACACCCGCCCGTCCAAGTTGGGGAGGTGGCGACGACGCTGAAGCGGATGATCTTGGCGGCCGCACTCATGGTACTGCTCGCCGGTGCTCCGGCGCAGACCATGGCTGCACGTGGCATGACCATGACCGTCCGGTTTTCGCCAGGCTACTCTGGTGCACGTGGTTATGGTGAGGCCGTGGGGGCTGCTAGCAGAGCGGTTTACACAGCCCTGGAGTCGCTGCCAACTTTCCCGCTGGGCATCTGGTGCTCGGAGAACAATGACGCGACCTACCATCTACGTTTCTTCGTAGCCCGACATCTGCTGATGACCGCGACCGCCGACGCCTCAGGATGCCAACAGATCACTCTTGTGCCTACGCACGGTGCACGGAAAACGGTATGGGCACCGTCGGGCAAAGTCAGTGGCAAACGGTTCTGGCTTGTTCTGAGCAAGGCCCTGCACCGTAGCCTGCCATGATCGGCGGGTAGCCACCGACACTCGGATCACTCCGCAACCGCGCGACTCGCGGGACTTGTGCGGCGGTAGCCACCTTCAACATCATCGTACCGACCCGCCTAGACGTCGATGAAGGATCAGCCCTGCCAGCCGCCCACCACGGGCGGCTGGCTTAATCTCTCATCCGCTCCGGCCAGCAAAGCGCCGGCCGGTGAACCTCGTGGTTCGCGCACCCGTTCCAGCCTGACGTGGCACACTCGCGGGCACGCAATGCGTGCCGCGCTCGACACCCCTGTATCCGCTCTGTCGTCAGGTATCAAGCAGTGGAATTGCTTTACGCAGTCGCTGCATGATGGCCAAGGCTTTGAGGGCGTAGCGTGAGCATGGGAAGGCGGGCCGTGGCGGTCACACGGCCGCTTGGACACGCATGGCGTGGTTCGTTTGGTTCGACACGAGTATGGCCGCGGGCGGCGGGGGTTCAGGGGGACGATCCGACGCCGACGACGGCGCGCTCGATGGCAGCCTGCAGGAGTCGGAGCCCTTCGGCGTGGGGCTCTAGGCCCTGCTTACCCTGGACGCCCGTGAGCAGGATGACCAGGAGGGCAGCAAGGAACAGGACCAGGGCGCGAGCGACGCAGGCGGCCTCGTCCCAGACGTTCACGTTGCGACCGAGGTGGCTCTTCACGAACCGGAAGAGTAGCTCGACCCGCCAGCGCTCCCGGTAGAGCTCGGCGATCTTCCAAGCGGCCAGGTCCAGGAGATTGGTGGCGATGCGGAAGTCGTGGCCGTCGGCCCGGAAGTGGACGACGCGGACCGGCACCCTCGCCTTCTTGCCCATGGGAACGATCCAATCGGACAGGATGCCGGCGCTGCGGTCGTCTGCGCTGAGCCGTCTGCGCTCCTTGGGCACCAGATCCCAGGACGAACTGAGACGGGCGACAAAGAAGGCGCCGCGCTCCACGAAGGTGGTGAAGAACTCGATCGATGGGAAGCCCCGGTCCACGATGTGCAGGTCGCCCTTCTCCAGGTGCGACAGGAGGAGGGCCCGCTCGGACGCGTTGGTCACGCCGCCG
>JAJYVN010000024.1:15706-17803 GCA_021791995.1 Bacillota bacterium | reverse complement strand
AAAAGGGTACGCACGGTTGGATCGGGCGGTCCCAGCCCAGGGGCGGCAACGCCTCGGCTGGTCCGACCCTACACCGAAGAGGTTGCGGACACTACAACCGCGACGGAGGAAAGGGCCCGTGGCTGACCCGAGGTGTGTCAGAGGGCATCGGTGGGGACACAGAGCCCCGGCAACCGAGTGTGACGAGGGCGCATCCGTAGCTCGATGCAAACCGTGGCTGCGCCGGGGGACGCGCGGACGCACCTGACCCGGAGCCGGGGACGCGACGAAACCGAACCTGCAGCCCGACGCAGAGCGGCAGACCTGCAGTCACCAGAAGGCGCAAACGGGCACGGGAAGGCAGCGGGCGGAGTGGTCACTTGAAGCCGTACTGTGGGAAAACCCGACGTACGGAATTTTAGGGGGGAGGGTGGAAACCGGGCATGGCCGCGGAATGTGCCACTCCGGGTACCGAAAGGCCGGAGCAACGGAGACCAGAGCCTACACCCCAGGCGCCACCCTTCTACCCGGCCCGCTTGCGGTGGGGGCAGTGGACGCGGGCGCGGGCCCGCATTGTGCGGGTGAGGCGGCTCATGAAGTCTACGAAGGTGGTGGCAGAAGGGGTATCGGTTGGCTTGAACCCGCAGAGGATCGCGAGAACAGGGTCGGTGCTGAGGCGATGGGCCCACTTGGTGGGGCTGGAGATTCCCAGAGAGGCGGCGAGTATCCAGGCGCGAAACATGGCTGCCGGGTCGCGCGGTGGACGGCCGATACCGGAGTAGCCGCGGCGCAGGATGAAACCGATGGTGTCGAGATTGGCGATCCAGGCAAGGATGGCAAGATCCTGCAGGGCCCAGAGGCGGGTCGCGGTAACGAGGTTGCTCCCCAAGGACCGTAGACGATCGATGATCGCTATTGCGATACTCTGCATGCTGTGTCAAGGGTTTTGCGATAGTTCGTACCATAGGCAAAGTCATCGGGGCCGCGCAGGCCAATTTCCAGTTCCATGGCGTGGGCGACTGTTCATTTGCGGCAAAGGGTGGAGTGCTAAACCCGCCGGGCGTTTCGCTCAGACCTTCGCTATCAACGGCGATGACTTTCCGATAAGACTCTGGATAGGTAGGAGTGGGTGGGGATACGGCAAGGGGAGGCCCGGCGCAGGGATTAAGTTCTATAACGGAGAGAGCGACGAATGTGGAGCATTGGTCTTTGGTGTCGGCACGTTGCGCGACGATGCAGGCGCGCAGGAACAAATGCGGACAGTTGGGGCTTTTCGCAACAACAAGACGACGCACCCCTTCACTGCGGAGTCGTTACGTGAACGGCGCGGGGACTTGTCTTGTGCCTTGGGCAAAGGGCTCCTCCCCATGGCCGGTGATCTGAACACCCTGCAGAGACAGCAGGAGACGGCCCCCGCGCAGGCGCGGGCATTTCAGCGGAGTCTCGGCGAGGGCCACGCGGAGCGGCTGCAGTTTGGAATGACCCAGGATGGCGCGGTCTCGGTGGTCCGCAGGGATACAATAAGGTTGCAATTGTATCCGCATGGTGGTCGATGGGTACGATGGACCCAGGCTTGCGTTTCTCGATCCGTCGGGCAGCGTTGCCCACCGATCTCCCCGAATGCCAGGGAGCCCACACCGCACCTGTGATGTGTTCCGCCGGTCTGGAATCGTGACAATGCGCGAGCCAGGTTGGAGAGGTCCGAGAAGGCGTCTGGCGAACCACGGTGGCAGGGGGGATGCCGGGTGGAGTATCGAAGGCTCGGGCGGAGCTCGCTCGCGGTGTCCGCATTAGGCCTTGGGTGCATGGGGATGTCCGACTTCTATGCGGGACGCGATGACCGCGAGTCAGTGAGAACGCTGCATCGGGCGCTGGATTTGGGGATTACACTCCTCGATACGGCGGATATGTATGGCATTGGAGCGAATGAGGAGCTCGTCGGGAGGGCCATCTCCGGCCGGCGCCACGAAGTGATCCTTGCCACCAAGTTTGGCAATGTGCGGGGACCGGACGGGGCCTGGCGCGGTGTAAATGGACGGCCGGAGTATGTGCGGCAGGCGTGTGACGAGAGCCTCCGGCGGCTTGGCGTCGACTATATCGACCTCTACTATCAACACC
>JAJYVN010000024.1:0-15696 GCA_021791995.1 Bacillota bacterium | reverse complement strand
CGCGTCGATCCGGCGGTTCCCATCGAGGAGACGGTAGGCGCGATGGCCGATCTCGTGCAACAGGGGAAGGTCCGATACCTTGGACTCTCCGAGGCCTCTCCTGCGACGATTCGCCGTGCACACACGGTACACCCCATTACGGCCTTGCAGACGGAATACTCTCTCTGGAGCCGTGGGGTGGAGGCGTCCATCCTGCGGGTGTGCGAGGAACTCGGGATCGGCTTTGTGGCATATAGCCCCTTGGGGAGAGGCTTCCTGACCGGTCGCTTTCGGTCGACCGATGATCTTCCTTCCGACGACTACCGGCGTACCCACCCACGCTTTCAGGCAGAGACCCTGCCGCAGAACCTCCGCATCGTTGCTGCGCTGGAGGAGATTGCGCAACGGCGGAGCTGCACTACGGCCCAACTCGCCTTGGCGTGGGTCTTGCATCGAGGTGTTGTGCCGATCCCCGGAACGAAGCGGGTGCGTTACCTTGAAGAGAATGTGGGGGCGCTGGCCGTGCACCTCGATGCGGAGGAGCTCGCGCGGATTGAGGCCGTGGCTTCTCCCGACGCGGTGGCGGGAGCACGCTACCCAGAGGCCGCGATGCGCGCGATCGACCAATGACCGCGCCGGCACGCATCTTGACCATTGCCGGCAGCGATTCCGGGGGCGGTGCCGGAATCGCCGCGGATCTTCGGACGATCGTGAACCTGGGCGGCTTTGGGATGTTGGCCGTGACGGCGGTCACCGCGCAGAACACCCTGGGTGTCTTTGGGATCTGGCCCTTGGCTCCGGATGCGGTGGCACAGCAAATTGCCGTCGTCCGTTCGGACATTGGACTCGATGCCGCGAAGACCGGGATGTTGGTAGATGCCGGGATTGTGTGCGCGGTGGCGGACGTCTGGGAGGGTTCCGGCGTGCCGCTTGTGGTGGACCCCATCCTGATTTCCGCTTCTGGGACACGACTCCTGGACGAAGCGGGGGTGTGTGCTGTCCGCGAGCGCCTCGTGCCATTGGCCTCCGTCGTGACTCCCAACTTGGCTGAGGCGGCTGCCCTCACGGGATGGGAAGTGGAGTCATTGTCATCGCGTGAGCGCGCTGCACGGCGTTTGGTCGAGATGGGGGCGCGTGCGGCCCTCATTACCGGTGGCCACGGGTCCGGCGCGGATGTGGTCGATCTTCTCTTCGACGGGAGAGAGGTAACCCTGTTCCACTCGCCGCGGCAGGATACCCGCCACACGCATGGAACAGGTTGCACGCTTTCGGCGGCCATTGCCACAGCCCTGGGACAGGGGCTCCCGCTGCGAGAAGCGGTGGCGCGGAGCATCGCGTATGTGCAGCGGGCGATCCAATCCGGTCCAGGCCTTGGGACAGGGCATGGGCCCCTCGGTATCCCTTCCCCGGAGCCATGAGGTTACGAATCCGTGGCAACCGTTCTCGCTCCCTCCTGCCTCGTCACGGCACCATCGCTGGTTCCATGGGGCAGGGCCAACGATGGACGCATGAGCGAATGCGAAGTTGCCGTGTCGGGCAGGTTGCACCGGCCCCGGTGCAGAAGATTGCTGTCGCGTTGAGACTCAGTATCAGGGAGTCGCATCCCTTCCGAGGAGGCCGATGTATGCGACGACCCATGGCGCGCGTGTTGTCGATGGCTGGTGTGATTGTCCTCGTATCGGTGGTTCTGGTGGCGTGCGGCCAGACGGTGGATTCGTCTTCCACGGCGCTTGTGCCTACCGGATACGTGACGGCGGCGGGCCAGCAGACGATCGCTGGCTTCGGTGCCTCCGGGGCCTGGTGGCCCCATGACCTCTATCAATGGAGCGCGGCCAATCAGAAGAAGGCAGAAGAGCTGCTCTTTGGCCCGAAGGGACTGGAACTCAGCGTCTACCGCTACAACATTGGCGGGGGGGGCGAGGGGGTTCACCCAGCGGGAGGGAAGACGGCGCCCCCGAGCTTTCTTGTGAGTCCCGGTGTCTATGACTGGAACGACGATCCGGCAGGCCTGACGTTTCTACGCGCAGCCGTGGAGATGCACGTGCCTGTGATCATCGGTTTTGTGAACAGTGCACCACCGGAGTTCAAGACGGTGCCGGAGGCCTGCGGTGGCGACCTCGCATCCAATGAGGTAGAGGCATACACCGTCTATCTCGCCACGATTGCACAACATTTGCACAGCATCGGCCTGACGCTGGACTACATCAGTCCGATGAACGAGCCGGATTACACCTTTTCCACGTGTGGGCAGGAGGGCATGGCCGTTCCGCCTCCGGAGCGCGCCACGGTTGTCAGTGACCTGTATGCCCAATTGCAGCAGAAGGCCCCTTATACCAAGATCATCGCGGATGAGTCGAGCCAAGTTGGGCCGCAACTCTTGAAGGAATACATGCAGTGGCTGCCGCAGGTCTATAAGGACATCGCGGCCATCGCGCACCACACGTATGATTTTCCGAGCGCCGCGACGTTGGAGCAGATGGCGGCCGATATGGCACAGTTCCACAAGCCAACGTGGATGACGGAGATCTGCTGCTGGGACGGGACGGGCTATGGGCAGCAGTATAACCCGACGATCAGTGGCGCCATGTGGATGGCGGACGACATCTATAAGGACATGGTGGACGGGCACGACGCCTCGTTCCAGTGGTGGTTGGCGTTCTCGGATGCCATGGGCTGCTCACCGCTTGGGGATCCGAGTTGCGCTACCGAGATCAATAGCTCCGGTTGGAATGATGGTTTGGCATACTATGATCCGAACTTTGCTTCGGATGGAAACCAGCAGATCTACCTCACCAAACGCTTCTGGGTGATGGCAAACTTCAGTCGGTATGTCCGCCCGGGTGCTGTGTTGCACAAGGTGTCGAGCGCGGCGATTAACCTACGGTTGATGGCGTTCTCGGACAGTAGCGGCTGGGTAGTGATCGCGATCAATGACAACTCGACGGGGTTTGCCGCAACGACGGTGCAGGTCAGTATACCGACCAAGGACCATCTGGATCTGACGGGGGCGTATCAGACGAGCGCCACGGACAACCTGCAACCGGTGACCGGAAGCAAGGTGCACGGCGATCTCTTGACGATCACGGTGCCTCCCCAGAGTGTCACCACCTTTGTTTTGGCGAACCGGTAGAAAGCGGCACGGTCAGGGATTCACAGGGACGACCAAGAGGTGACAGCGGTGGCCGAGGATTATGACGTCTTGGTGGTGGGTGCGGGGCTAGCTGGCATGCGAGCAGCCCTGGCCGCCCAGCAGGCTGGTTGTACGGTGGCGATTGTATCGAAGGTGTATCCGGTTCGAAGTCACAGCAATGCTGCACAGGGCGGCATCAACGCTGCGTTGGATGAAGCGGATTCGTGGGAGTCCCACGCCTACGACACGGTCAAGGGGTCCGACTACTTAGGTGATCAGGATGCCATTGAGCTTCTAGCGCGCGAGGCTCCGGCGGCGATCATTGAACTGGAGCACATGGGGGTTGTCTTCAGTCGGGACGAGCAGGGTCGGCTGGGATCGCGGAACTTCGGTGGCGCGAGCCATGCCCGCACATACTTCGTCGGCGACTTCACAGGGCAGGCACTGCTGCATGTGCTCTACGAACAACTCGTCCGTAGCGGAATCATGACCTTCAGCGAACACTTCGTGACGCGTCTTGTTCACGATGACGACGGACGCGTGAGCGGGGCCCTGGGGTTGGACATGCGCAGTGGGGAGCGCCGCATGTGGACGGCCAAGGCAGTGATCCTGGCAACGGGTGGGATGGGGCGAGTGTATGAGCCCTCGACCAATGCCCTCATTTGCACGGGCGACGGGATGGCCATTGCCTATCGTGCGGGTGCACCCCTGATGGACATGGAGATGGTGCAGTTCCATCCCACGACCCTCAAGAGCAATGGAGCCCTGATCTCGGAGTCGGCACGCGGCGAAGGAGCCTACCTGCTGAACCGCGACGGGGAGCGCTTCATGCAGACGACGGCACCGCATGCCATGGAATTGGCCAGTCGCGATGTGGTAAGCCGTGCGGAACAGATCGAGATCAACGAGGGGCGCGGAGTGGACGGCTGTGTTCTGCTCGATGTTCGCCACCTGGGAGCGGCGAAGATCATGGAGCGGTTACCGCAGATCCGCGCGTTGGCACTGGAGTTTGCCGGGGCGGACATGATCACCGATCCGGTACCGATCCGTCCCGGCATGCACTACGAGATGGGCGGGATCAAGACCGATGTCCACGGTGCCACGCCCCTTCCGGGCCTTTTTGCAGCGGGCGAGTGTGCCTGTGTCAGCGTCCATGGTGCGAACCGCCTAGGCGCCAACTCACTGCTCGAGACGGTTGTGTTCGGTCGGCGTGCGGGTGAGGCGGCGGCGGCCTATGCGACGGAACGGGGCCCGGTTCGGAGAAGCCCATCCCTCTTGGACGACGAGTCTCGGCTCCTCAATCTTTTGCTAGCGCGTCCGGATGGTATTCGCCCTGCGGCGCTCCGCCAGGAGATGGGCCAGACCATGACGGTCGATGTGGGGGTGTTTCGGCAAGCCGAAACCCTGCGGGCGGCGCAGGCCGCTCTGGTGGAGATGCGCGAACGGTTTGCACGCGTGAGTGTCGGTGATAAGGGTCGCGTCTTCAATCAGGCGCTGGTGTCGGTGCTGGAGTTGGATTTTATGCTGGATCTGGCCCTGGCCGTTGTTGCCGGAGCCTTGGCACGGGAGGAGAGCCGGGGGGCGCACACCCGTGTGGACTTTCCCCGGCGTGACGATGCGCATTGGATGCGCCACACGCTTGCGTTTCACACCCCGGGGGGGCCGCGGATGGAGACGATGCCGGTCGCGGTCACCCGGTGGCAGCCCACAGAACGTGTCTACTGACGGCAGAATCGAGGGAGGGAAGCCGCATCCGCGGCTAGCAATCATGGATGTGCGTCTATCCGTCCAGCGTTTCGATCCACAAGAGGGACCGCGGTGGCAGGAGTATTCGGTGGATGTTCCAGACTATGGTACTGTGCTCGACGCCCTGCTGGCCATCCGGGAAGGGGTGGACGAGACCCTGACGCTGCGCTGTTCCTGTCGTAGCCATATCTGCGGTAGCTGCGTGATGAAGATCAACCACCGCTCTGCATTGGCCTGCAAGACCAAGTTGCAAGCGGCCCAGGAGCGAGCCGGGAGCGGGCACCCCATTGTTGTGCAGCCCGCTGGGAATATGCCCGTGATCAAAGACTTGGTGGTCGATCTTGAAGGGCTGTGGAGCAAGGTCCGGGCCGTGGACCCCTACCTTCAGCCAACAGGGCCCGTGCCGGAGCGGGAGTATATCGTCTCCAACGAGGCGATGTTGAACGTGCGAGAAGCGACGGCCTGTATCCTGTGCGGTGCGTGCATGTCGGAGTGCACCGTCCTGGAGGTGGATGACCGCTTCCTCGGCCCAGCCCCTCTTGCCAAGGCTTGGCGCTTCACGGAGGATCCCCGCGATGGAGCGGATCGCGCGCGGCTCGAGGCGCTGTCGCAGCCAGGGGGTGTTTGGGATTGCACGCACTGCTTTCAGTGTGTGGAGGTTTGCCCCAAGGACGTTCGACCCATGGACCGGATCTTGGAACTGCGGCGGCGGGCGATGGCAGAGGGCTTTACGGACAACAACGGGAGCCGGCATAGCCAGGCCTTCGTCGACAGCATCGGGTCGACAGGGTGGCTCGATGAGACTCGCGTGGCGATGCGTTCGACGGCCGGGCTACGCGAGCTACGCGGATGGGTCGGTGTAGGTTGGCGTTCGTTCGTGCGGGGCAAGGTTCCGCTGCGCCATCGGCCGATCCCGGGAGCGATGCATGTGCGGGCGATCTTCCAGCGCGCTGCTGCAAACGATCCCCCACGCCAGGTGAGGAGACGAGAACAGTGAAGACAGCATTCTATCCCGGATGCGTTGCAAAGGGGGGCGCCCCGGAGCTGTATCGCTCCGTGCGCCTTGTCAGCGAACCCCTCGGGATCACTCCGGTGGAGTTGATGGACGCGGCGTGTACGGGCGCTGGGGTCCTTACCGAGCGCAATCCACTCCTTGCCGACGCGATCAATGCCCGCACCTTCGCAATGGCCGAGCGCTCTGGGTTACCGATTATGACCATCTGCAGCACCTGCACCGGAACCATGCTGGAGTGCAACCTGCGCTTGCAGGATCCCGCGTATCGCGGACGGGTGAATGAACTGTTGGCACCCGAGGGACTGGAGTATCGGGGGACCACGGAGATCCGGCACCTGCTCTGGATTTTGGTGGAGGAAATCGGATTAGAGCGATTGGGTGCGTTGGTGCGCCGCCCCCTGCAGGGACTGCGTGTGGCACCGTTTTATGGCTGCTACATTGTCCGTCCCTCGAACCGAGTCAGCGCAGACCATCCCGACCGCGACCATTACCTCGAGGCTGTCATTGCGTGCCTCGGTGCCACGGCCGTGGAGTATGAGGGGGCGCGAAAGTGTTGCGGGTTTCCCATCACGACCATGAATCGCACCAATGCCCTGCGGATGACCGGCAAGCATGTCGCGGAGGCGAAGGATCAGGGTGCGGATGTCATGGTTACTCCGTGTCCGCTCTGCCACCTCGAGTTGGATGGGCAACAGTCCGAAGCATCTGGCGTGCTCGGTCGGCCGCTCGGCCTGCCCGTCCTGCATTTGCCGCAACTGCTTGGGCTGGCACTGGGTTTTTCGGCTGAGCAACTCGGGTTGCGCTCGCATCTGGTGCATGTGGGGGATCTGGTCGGCAAATGAGGCTGTGCCGCATCAGCCTGGTTGATGCGCAAAAAGGACCTTGAGCCAGATGTCCCCGATGGTCCAGTCCGCCGCGTCTTTTGCGAAGCAGTCCTGGATCTTTCGGGTGATCTCCTTGTGTGCCGACTCGCGTTCGGACGGCGGGAGATCGCGGAGCATGGCACGAACGAGTGCGCTCTGCGTCGCAAAGGACAGGGCCACATCCCTGGATGCAAACCGGAGGAAGGGCGGGCCCGGGATGGTGACGGTTCGATCCTCCTCGAGGTAGGCCTGTGCAACCCATTCCCGTGCCTCATGCGGCTGGGGCACGCTGGTACGCACGGCAATCCCGTGGTGACGGAGCCGATGGCACAATGGCTCGAGCACCTCGAGCCATTGCCCCGACCATCCATACTGTACGCCCCAGCAGACCACCACCCGGCCGCCAGGGTGCACAATACGGCTCGCCTCGCGCAGCACCCGAACCGGGTCGCCGCTTGCGTTGAAGAGGTGGGCGCTGACGACCAGATCGACCGTGTTCGATGCCAGAGGCAGTGTGTCGGCGGGAGCCGGAAGAAAGCGAACCCAGTCGCATCCCAATGCCTCAGCCTTTTGGCGCGCTTGCAAGAGGCGTGTCTCTGAGGAGTCCACGACCAAGAGTTGACCTTTGGCACCGATCTGCTCCGCGAGGCCACCTCCGAAAGTCAGCATCCCGTTGCCCGCCTCCACCTCGACGACGGCCGAGCCGGCCAAGGGGCGCACGGCGGCAACAAATCGCCGCACGGCATCCGCGTACCACTCCTCCCAAAAGGCGGCGAGCTGCAGATGGACCCCACCGGGATGCGGCTCCGTCGGCCCCTCCGTGGAACCGGGGCGTTGGACCGCATCGCGACCCGCGCGGGTGAGAATGATGCGACCACCGCTTCCGGCCTGCAGCAGGATCCCTTTGCGCGCATAGACCATGTCATCTGCGCGCGCGATGGCACCAAGCAACTCGCCGGCGCGGAACGATGCGGCTCCATGGCTGAGCCGCGGCACCACAGGGAGGTTCTGGGCCAAGGGGGACGATGCGAGGCGCATGGCGATGGTTTTTGCCCACCGATCAGCTGTGTCGCCATCTGGATCTGGCAGAAGGACAATGAACTCATCTCCACCATAACGGACGGCCAATCCGTCTCGGGGGGTAGCCTGGCGGATCGCTTGTCCCACCGCTAACAGCACGCGGTCTCCCGCCAGGTGACCGTGGAGGTCATTGACTTCCTTCAGATCATCCAAGTCGAAGAACACGACGGAACCGCTGCGGTGGGCCCAAGCGCTTCGCTCACGCTCCCAGAGGTGCCGACTGCCCAAGCCGGTGACCGGATCCCGCAGAAGCCATGCCGGTGCGTCCGTCAACTCACGGGTTGCGTTCGGGTCCAATACGACCAGTGCCACCAGGGGTGGATCCGTTGCGAGCGTGACCCGCACAACGGCTGCCGTCCAGGTTCCCCCATTGCGCCCGGTTACCTGACAGAGTACACGTTGCATCGGTCCGGACTGGAACAATTCTTCCCAGACGCCTCTGTTTCCAGTCATGGTGGAAAGACCCAGAACGGATGCGACTGATTGTCCCACGCCGTTCGATCCCCAGATCGTGGTGGCGGCCGCGTTCATGGCCATAAGGCGATTCTCGCTGTCGAGGATGCATGCGGGCATGGGGAGTCCCGTGAACAGCGCCGCCTCCATATCCCGTGGCATTCCAGGCAAATCCTTGCTGGCCATAATGGCTTGCTTCGACGGTCGCTGGTGGAACCCTTCTCCAGTGCAGCGGGTACAAAGGAAGCTATGCGGTGCGTTTACGGGAACTGAATGGTGACCGTACCGATACCGATTTGGGAGTTAAAGATATCGGGGGCTGTTGCCTGATTGGCAGTTGTCGCCGCGTAATACGCTTGGTAGGTGTTCTTTCCGGTTTGGACCAATTGTCCCGTTCCGTCCAGAGAAGAGATTCCAAGAAAGTATACGTTACGGTTGTTGGCGGTGTTCCGGGATGAGGCCAGGGTGATCCCGCCCGTGACGCCCGGGAGCGCTAAGGGCGCGATGTCCCTGCCCCCACTTGTGAAGGCGGTTGGAGTCCCGAACGCCCAGTTTAGGCCATCCCGGGAGAGTTGCAGTGCTGCGTAGGTGCGGACCGCGGACGAACCGACAAATGTGATGCGCAGATATACCCGGCCGCTGGGTGCATTGCAGTATGCGCTCCCGTTGCCGATTTGGGACAGCCCCTGGGTCGGTTCGCGCTGACTCCAGTCGAAGGTGGTGGGGTCATCCGAGCGCAACCGCACATACCCCTGTGCTTGGCCGTTGAGGAAGTAGAACACATAGAGCCACCACGGAAGATGATCGGGATCATCCGCGACGTAGAGAGCCTCCTCGTCCCCGAGCTTGGTGATGGCAGGATCGGGCAGGTTCACCACCACGCCGCGGCTCGTCAAACGGGTCCAGTTGACACCATCACGCGAGGTGGACAGGCCGATGCGATCCGCAGGTGCTGTCGCAACTTGGCCGGTGTCGACCACCTGCCCTGGGTTCACCTCGGCCTGCCAGAACATGTGGTAGGTGCCGCCTACCAGCAAGACTTGTGGCTGAAGGTAGTTTCCCGTCCACCAGCCTGTCTGGCCGAGCTCCTTGCCCTGATACATCGCTGGGGCAGCAAGGTCGCGGAACCACCGCACGCCATCTGGAGAGTTGGCAGAAAGCACATGATCCCCGTCCCAATTAGGCTCTGCCACACCACTCTGGTTGAGGGTTTGCCACCGTCCCCCATACCAGAGCCGGTAGGAGTCCCCGTGGCGCATCAGACTGACGGAGTAGTTGTAGGCGGGTACTCCCCCCAGGGGTGCGATCGCTACAATCCCCGTCGACAGATCCCAGAGAGCGATGCCTGCGCTTGTGCCATTCAGGCGTCCCGCGAAGGCTAGCGCGCCCGGGACGGACCAGGGATAGGTGGCCCAGAGATGCGTCAGGGCGGGTGTTTGCATCTGTGTACTGGTAGGGCCGAACACGCCACTTCCCTGATTGAGACGGAACTCGAACCCATTCGGAAATCCATGCCCTTGGTAGAGCGCCAGATCAGCTTGATGGTTTTGGGCGAAGTGGCCCGCCACGAGATGTCCACTCCCCGTCGCCTCGGGCCACTGGGAGCGCGTGGGGGATGTGAAGCCTCCGTGGCCGTTGCCCCAAAAGACGCTGATCGCGCCGTCTTGCCCGTAGGCACAGAGGTCGGCCAGCCCATCCCCATTGAAGTCTGCCGCGATCAGTTGGCCCCCGCGTAGCGGAAGGCGGATCGACTTTCCCGAAGTGAACGCGCCGCTGCCATTACCCCAAAAAAGGTGCAGCTCGCCTGCCTGCGCGTCGAACAGGCCCAGGTCAGCGTAACCGAGTCCACGAAAGTCTCCCGCCAAGAGAGAACCTTGCCCCTGCAGAGTGTAGTGCCCTGCAGGCTCGGATGTCCCTGGGGGATACCATGCAACCCGACGGGTCTCGGGGGTATAGACCACAATGGCATCTGTCCCCTGCCCGAGCACGTCGGCGGCCACGACTTGCGCCGCGGGCTGGGGCGGGAGGAGCTGGCTCGTGGCCGCACCCCACGTCCAGCCGTAGTTGGTATAGTCGCGTGAAACGGCGGCATCGTAGCCAAAGAAGCGGCTGGTGCAGAGCATGCGCACCGGCGTTGCGCCCGGTTCGCTGTACACGGCGGCTGTATCCACGAGCGGCTGATCCTCGAGCGCGCGCCACTGGGCGGTGCGCGTCGGGCGGATCTGCCCGCACGCGGCCAAAAAACCGAGGGTAGCGGTGCCGACCACGGTTTGCCGGATGAGATGGCGCCGGGAGACTCCTGTTTGATCCGTTCCCATAAATTCTACCGTTCGGCAGAGAAGTGCTCCACCCCTGCATCACCCGGTCGCGTCCGGGTGCGATGCATCCGTCTGGGGACCACATACACTGCAGGATACGACTGGCGCCACTTGTGGTGGCTTTCCACAAGGTGTACAGTGAAATACGGTTCATGTGTTCGAGACGCGAAAGGGGGTTCCAGAACGATGGCAGAGCATCCGGCTGCGGAGCATCATCGCAAGGCTGCGGAGCATCACACCGAGGCAGCGAAGCATCACCTGAAGGCAGCGGAGCACTACGCGAAGGGAGACCACCACGCGGCGGCGGAGGAGGCTCACCACGCCCACGGCCATCACGAGACGGCCGCGCAGCACGCTTCGGAGGCTGCGAAGCACCACGCTACCCACGAGTCCACCAAGAAATAGCTGGCCCCAGCTAATGGGCGGGTTCGGGGCTCTTGTGCCCCGGGGCCGCCTATTGGTCGGCGTCGGCGCTTCCCAGGACGCTGGCGGCGGGGTATTGGTGCGACGATTTCTGTCTGAAAACGCACATCGCATGCGAGGCACAATCGCTCCCGGGTCAACATCTGTGGCAGGGGTGGCCTCGCCGTGTTGTCGGCTCCGAGCAATTACGATGAGCGGATGCGGGCACGTAGACGATCAAACTCGGCCCGGGCCTCTTCAACCCGACTCCCCGCCTCCTCCGCGAGGGAGGAGTGGGCCTCGGCCTGTGTGAAGATACTGGAAATGACGTCGCGTTCGATGTCGTCGAGCAGGGCGAGGACTTCTTCCGCGGGGAAAGACCCAAGGTCATTCACCGTTAACCGATCCAGGAATTGCTCCATGCTGGTCCCCGGGTCCTCCATCATCGTCTCGAGATAGGCGGACTTGAGACGTTCAGATTGTATTGACTCTTCCACCACGGAACCCCTCCCCGACACTGTGGAATGATGATACCGCGTGGGGGCGCCCAGAACAACGACCGCTTGCTACGCGCTTCCCAAAGTGCCCGTAGCTGTGGTACTCTTCAGTGTATCCGAGCTTCGCTATGCGTATCCGTGGCGGGGTTTTGTCCCAGTGGTTCCTCATAAAGGTCATGGCGCTGCTTGAGGGGAGACCGGTAACAGATGGAACAACCGGGACGTTGGATCATTCGCGATGAGGAGCACGATGCCTGTGCCCTCATCGCGAATGTGCGCAAGTCAGGCCAGGCCACGCACGGGAATGTGAAGCGGACCCTCGAAGGGTTGCTCAAAATGGGACATCGCTCCGGCGAGGTGGCTGGAGAGGGTGACGGGTGCGGCATCCTTGTCGACATCCAGCGGACCCTCTGGTCTCGTTGGCTGGAGGCAGACGGGCTGGATCCGGAGTTATCCCATGACCCTCGCTTTGCGGTGGGGCACATCTTCGTGGCTCCGGAGTATCGAGCCCGCAGTGCGGAACTCGTTGACGCGATGCTGCGAGACTTCTCTGCGGCGGGGGTGCGCGTGCTTGCGAGTCGCCTCGGAGAAGCCGACGATGCGGGATTGGGCAAGCGTGCGCGGCGAGAGGCGCCTGAGTTCTGGCAGGTAGCCGGGCTCGCAGAACAGTCGGATGAAGCCGCTGCAGATCGTGCCCTGTTTGAGCTATTGCTGCGGCTGGAAGCGGAGTACCCAGTCCATGTTTGCTCGCTTTCGCGCAGTAGTTCCGCCTATAAGGTGCGTGGATCAGTCGAGGTGCTGACGCGCTACTACCCAGAGATCCGGGATCCAGACTTTGTCTCGTCGGTTACCCTTGGGCACAACCGATATTCCACCAACACGACTTCGAGCTTTCAAAGGGTGCAACCGTTCACACTGCTTGGCCATAACGGCGAGATCAACACGATTCGTCGGTTGCGGCGCGAGGTCGAGATGCTGGGCATCGAATTGGTGCCTGGAGCGTCCGACTCGCAGGATCTGGATCGCGGCTTGGCGGGAATGATCCACCGCTACGGGCTGTCCCTGATGGAAGCCATGGAGATTGTTTTCCCGCCGATCATTAATGAGATTCGGCAGTTCCCTCCAGCTTTGCAGGATATGTACATGTACCTGCGTCAGACCTGGGGTCCTTTCTCGCAAGGACCGGTGGCAGTGGTCGCCCGCCATGGGAATGAGTGTGTCTTTTCGGTGGACGCCCTTGGGCTTCGTCCGCTTTGGTTCGGGGAGACGGAGAAGGACTTCTTCTTTTCCTCTGAAAAAGGTGCTGTTCCGCTCGAGGACATGGTGCTTGATCCGCGCCCGCTGGCGCCGGGGGAGAAGGTCGCCCTCTGTGTGGCCCCGGGCCAAGCGCCCCAGGTATTGGACTACCCGCGCGTGCAGCATGAGGTGGAACAGCGCCTCCGCTCCCGCAGCGTTCAGTGGGACGGCGACCGTCAATTCATTTCCTGCGGAGGACCGGTGGAGGGACCGGTAACGGTCGTTCCGGCCGTCACCAGCATACCGGAGCAGGATCCCGCTACCGTACGCCAGCGGTGGCAAGCGGCATGGGCCTGGGACTTTGATGATGTTCATCTCATTCGCGACTGGGCGGGAAGTACCCCGCGCGATCCGATTGGCTCGCTGGGCTTTGATGGACCATTGGCTGCATTGTCTCGCGAACGACAGAATCTTTCGGACTACTTTAAGGAGAGCGTCGCGGTTGTCACCAATCCGGCGATCGACCGGGAACGTGAGATCGAGCACTTCTCCACGCGCGTAGTGGTGGGATACCGCCCGGATTTCCTGCGCGAAGCGGATGGTCCGCGCGTTGAACTCTTTGCACCAATGGTGCTGGGGGGTGACGGGCTGGCTCCCAGCGCGGCATACCGCGAGGTCGCACGGCGCTCTGGGACCTGGCTGTACGAGGACCTCTGTCGAGAGCTTCCGTCGTGTGTCTTGGTACTTGGGCGGAGGGTTGAGGAGACCGTACCGCAGGCGCTGGACCGGCTAGCCGGGGAGGCCCTCGGTGCCGTCCGTGGCGGTGCTGTGCTGATCGTGCTGGACGACGGGCGCCTCTTTCGCGAACCACTCCGGGTGTTGGACCCGCACCTCGTGGTTGCCGCAGTTGACCGGGCCCTGCGCGAGGAACGTGTGGGCGGTGTCCAGTTTCAAGAAGGGGGGCAGGTGCAGGAGCAGGGGCTCAGTCTCCGCCGCCATTGCGGGATTCTATTGCGTTCAGCCGGCGTGCGGAATCTCCACGACCTCGCGTTAGCGATCGGGTTTGGTGCCGATGCGGTAAACCCGTACTGCATGTTGGAGTTGGCTCGAGAGGCCGTCGACGGAGACCAACTGCAGGGGATTGCCAATCTCTTTGAGAGTGTGCGCAAGGGCTTGGAGAAGGTTATCTCCACCATGGGTAACCACGAGGTGCGTGGGTATGGACGCCTCGCATCCTCGATTGGTCTGCGTCCAGAGGTGGCCGATGTCTTTGGCACGCCCAACTACATGGGGTCCGATGCGTCTGGACTTGGCTGGGAGCGCCTTGGCGAGGAGGGCGAAGAGCGGCGAGCCATTCTCGATGGAACAATGCCGGCACGGCCCGTCCGCACTTTTCGGCTCTATCCGTTCGTGTGGAAGTATGCGGGGGCGGCGGGGCAGGATCCGGCCCACTACGGGGAGTTCGAACAGAAGGTGGCCGAGATGGAGGCGGACCATCCCATCTCGCTTCGCCACTGCCTTGCGCTGCATAGCACACGGGATCCCCTTGCCCCGGAGGATGTGGAGGTGGGGGTGGGAGGGCATAATCTCCCATTCGTGATCAGTTCGATGTCCTTCGGATCGCAGGGGGAGACGGCCTTTCGCGCCTACGCGGAGGCAGCATATCGCTTGAACATGATCGCGCTCAACGGTGAGGGCGGCGAGATCAAGGACATGCTGCGCAAGTATCCGAACAACCGGGGACAGCAGATCGCCTCTGGGCGTTTCGGCGTCAACATTCAGTTGGTCAACTCATCGAACCTCCTGGAGATCAAGATCGGTCAGGGCGCCAAGCCGGGCGAGGGCGGCCACCTGCCGGGCAGCAAGGTTTCCGCCAAGGTGGCTGCGGCGCGCAACGCACGCCCAGGCATCGATCTCATCTCACCGTCGAATAATCACGACATCTATTCGATCGAGGACTTGGCCCAGATCATCGAGGAACTGAAGACGGCCAATCCGTTCGCTCGGGTGATCGTGAAGGTACCGGTCGTACCCGGAATCGGGACGATTGCGGTCGGCATTGCCAAGGCGGGGGCAGATGTCATTACCCTCTCTGGGTACGATGGTGGAACGGGAGCAGCGCGTAAACATGCATTGCGCCACGTGGGCCTACCTGCGGAGATCGGTGTGAAAGAGGCGCACCGCGAGTTGGTGGCCTCTGGCCTCCGTGAACATGTGGAAATCTGGTGTGACGGTGGGCTGAAAACTGCGACTGATGTTGTGAAGATGCTGTGCCTCGGCGCGAATCGCTGCGGTTTCGGCACAATGCCCATGGTGGCGATCGGTTGTACCATCTGCCGCGGATGCCAACTCGATACCTGTCATGTGGGGATCGCCACGCAGATGGAAACCATGGAAGAGGCCATGAAGAAGGGGGTCAAGCGCTTTGAACCCCGAGAGTTTGAGTCGGCCGTCAACGCCCTGTGCCGATTGTTTGGTTCCATGGGGGATGAGTTGCGTTCCATCACGGCGCGGCTCGGCTTTCGCCGGACGCAGGACCTCGTCGGTCGGTCGGACCTCTTGACGCAGGTTGCCGAGCTTTCGCGCCTGGATCTAGATGCCCTCGTGCAGCCGATCCGCGGTGACCGGTGGCTGCAGCCGGAGGTGGGAGAGAAAGCGCCTTCGATTCGTGCGGTTCATCGTCCCCGCAACTATCTCACGCGTCTTGTGGCGGACATGGCAACGCAGGTGATCGAAGAGGGCGAGGAACTGGTTGAGTATGAGGACGACGAGCTGTCGAGTCAGGACCGCGTCATGGGCACTTACCTCGCGGGGGAGGTTACCCGAGGCCGGTTCGGCGGGAAGTATCTGCACTTCCGCAATGCCCTGTTGTCGCTCAACGGGGGGTCAGTGCCTGGTAACGGTCTGGCCGCCTTCAACAGTGAAGGCGTGGAGATCCGCGTGGAGGGCGGTGCGCAGGACGGCGTCGGGAAGACGT
>JAJYVN010000343.1 GCA_021791995.1 Bacillota bacterium | reverse complement strand
AGGGTCGCCCGACTCATGCCGTAGACCTCACTGACGGCGGTAATCCCGCCATAGCCCAGCGCTTGGGCCTCAGCCGCGGCCGTCAAGCGCCGGGTCCGCTCGTTCAGTTGTGGGGCCAACGCCTGATACCGGCTTTCCACGCCGCGGATCGCCTCCCGCATGCGATAATGCATCCCCGTGGCCGCCCCCTTCGCGATACGCTCAGGGGGCTCCTTCGGGAGGCCGGAACGAGAATCCTTTGCACTCGTATCAACTAATCACGGGTGGGCCCTTAGAGAGCATCGTCCCCGGGGCCGCCGCCGAAGGGAGATCCGGATGATGGGACGCGCTCAATGGAAGTCCAGTTTGGTTGGCGTGGCGCTCATTCTTGTACTGGCCGGATGCGGGTCCGCCGCCGCGCAAGGCGCCGCGGCAAGCTCGTCACACTCGCATACGGGAGCCCCAAGCGCCCAGGCTGGCCTGGTCAAGACGCGGTCGCTCACCCTGGCCGGCAAGACGATGACCGTGTTGACCACGGCCGCGGGCCGCACTCTTTACTGGTTTACGGCCGACACCCGCACGACGACTCACTGCACGGGGGGCTGCGCCGGCATCTGGCCGCCGCTGTTGGCGACAGGGACCAGCGTGGCGACACCTCCCGGCCTGCCCGGCCACCTGACCGTCGTCAAGGATGCGCTGGGAAACCAGGTCGCCTACAACGGCTACCTGCTGTATACCTACGTCGCTGACACGGCACCCGGGCAGGCCCACGGCCAGGGGCTGCACCTGAATGGCGGCGTGTGGTGGGTGATAACCGCTGGCGTGACTCCCCGGCCCGCCAGCAGTACGTCGCCCTCCACCGGCTCGAGCAGTGCGTCGTCCAGCAGCGGGGGAGGGTACGGGGGCTGACGCAAGACGGCTCGTAGCGGCGTGAGGTGACTAGACAACTGGGAGGTGGGCATCCATCCGCCGCGTGGCTGCATCCAAGCTGCGGGCGGATGCCCTCCGGTCCGCAAGGCGTCTGTTTCGCGAGCGCCGGCGGCGGAGCGTGTGATCACTACGGAGATGGAGCGGAGCCATCAGATGCTGTCCCGCCCCTAGGTCTGACCCCGCCTTCCCACTGTCGGTGGTTTCCACGGTCCGATGCAGTCACCCAAGCACTACCCCATCCGCACGGCCACAGAGCCGCCGCCGGTGCCCCTGCGGGACCGCCGGGCAGTGCCGTGGCGCAGAGCCCGTGCGTCGTGCTTTCACCATCCCAACATCCGCTGCACGTTGCCGCCAAAGATCGCGTCCCGAGAGGACTGGTCCACACCGAGGTCGTTCACGCTCCGAATAGCGCCCTCCATATCCCCGATGACATGGGGCCAGTCGCTTCCGAGCACGAGCCGGTTGGCGCCGACGGTGGCGATGGCGCTCTCCAGGGCGGGCCCGTGAAACGACACGGTGTCGTAGTACAGCCGCTTCAGATAGGTGCTGGGTAGATCGGTGATGTGCTCCCGGCACTCCGGATACGCCCGGAAACCGTTGTCCAGGCGCGCGGCCAGATACGGGAGCGAGCCCCCCAGGTGCGGCACGATGAGACGGATCCGGGGGTATCGGTCGAAAAAGCCGTCAAAGATGAGGCGGGAGACGTCCACGTTGGTGTCGTTGATAAAGCCGAGGAGCGGACCCAGGCCGTATCGCTGGTACAGGTTTTTGTCCAGGGGCCCCATCGGGTGCAGAAAGATGACCGTCGCCTTCTGGTTGCAGGCCTCCCAGAACGGTTCCCAGGCGGGGTCGATGAGAGAGCGGCCGCGAATGGTGGTGCCGATGATGACACCGACCATGCCCTGAGCATATGCCCACTCCCACTCCTCGGCGGCGCGCGCGGGATTCTGAAGCGGCACGCTGGCGAACGCCTGCAGGCGATCTGGAGCGCGCCGGCATGCCTCCAGCAGGCCCGCGTTGGCATCGCGGGCGAGCGCTGGCGCCTCCTGCGGAGACGCGAAGTACACGTTGGGACCGGTGAGCGAGAGCAGCGCCACGTCCATGCCCACCCGGTCCATCTCTTGCAGCCGCAGTTCGATGTCTTCCATCGCCGGTGTCAGCGTCGCCACCCGGGCCCCGTGTTCGTACATGGCGCGGCGGCCGCTGGCGTCTACGCGAATCTCCATGTCCTCCATGGTGGAGAGCCGCTCCAGATACCCGGCGGGATAAAAGTGCGTGTGCACGTCAATCTTTCGCACATGGTTCCCTCCTCACAGGCCGCTTGTGGTGCACATACGACCTCGGTCCACAAAACGCCTGCCGGTCCTGGGAGATAGCGGCGGCACATCCGAGCCCGAGAAGCGGGGAGGGGTGGTCAAAGATGTGGAGATAGGGTGAACCTCGACTGCGACCCCGTCCTTCGCAGCCCACTCTCTGTGTGTCTCATCCCTCCCCCGGGTCCGGGGCACCCAGTCAGGCTGGGACACCCTGTGGCCGCGGACGGGCTGAGGCAAAGCTCCTCGTCACGTTCGCTCCAACGCCCGCCAGTCCACGGCCGCGGGATATCCTGGTTCGAGAAGCCGACCTCGAAAGGCGCAATCGCTCGTCGAGTCATCGCGGGTGCCTACCTCGACCGCATCCCATTTCCGCCCCAAGACAATGCGTAAAACGGAGGGTGTCAATGGACATCCGGGAAGGTCTTCTCAGCACACTGCTGCCCGATATGGAGGCCGTGACCTCGCGGCAGTGGACGCGGATGAGCTACCGGCACGTGGGCAATCTCGCCTGGGCCCGCTGCACGATTCCCGATGAGGATGACCCCCCGGCGGCTATCTGGAGCGACGGGGATGAGGTTGTGGTGGCGGCCTGGATCGAAGACGGGAACACCCTGCAATGGATCGCGGTGGACCATTCGGTCGGACTGGATCCGGTCTTGGATTGGTTCATCGACCGGAAACCCAACGATGAGCTGTACGCCATCATGCTGGACGCGGAGGGTGCTGCTCAGTCGATCCTCGCGCGGCGCGGATTCCAGCCAGTGGCGGACGGACCATATTTCGCCCACATGTGGCGAGCCCTTGATGACCTGCCGGAAATGGGGTCTCTCCCGAGCGGCTTTCGCGCTCGCGCGATGCGGGGGTCCCAGGATGTGGACGCGCGCGTCGCGATTCATCGCGCCGCCTGGCACCCGTCCGGGATGA
>JAJYVN010000342.1 GCA_021791995.1 Bacillota bacterium | reverse complement strand
CGGGGACGGCGCAAATACGTCTGCCCCCGCACGTACAAACGCTCTGACTCGGACGATCAGCCTCCCTGCCCGCACAGCACCGTCTCCATCTCTTGCACTGCAGCGTTCCGTCTTCATCCGGGACTTGCCCGCGGCACCGAGGAATGGCGTCTGGCGTACAACGACCGGACCTGCACCGAACGCAGCCACACCCGCAAGCGGAACGACTTCGTCCAGCTCTCGTGCCGCCGACGTGGGCGCCGCAACCGCACGGCTCACTCTTTCTTCGCGTCCTACTGCCAACACTTCGCCGCCTGGGTGCAAAAGGCCAACTACCGCTTCGAAACGGTCTTTGCCGCAATCGTCGGGCCATACATGTCCGCCCTGCGCGATGCACTGCGTCACGCCGCGGCTTAGGCTGGATTCGGGGGAGGGGGGATAGGATCGTGTTGGGCATGAAAGGTTCTGTTCGGCCGCTGGTACTCCGATCATGCCGGCTCACTCCACCATGCCCTCATACCACCATCGGTCCCGCGCTCGGTCCAAGTCCCAGGGAGATGTCACCAATACGACCCCTCGCAACGCCTGTTGCCCTACTGGTTTCCGTTTGTACTCACGGATGCCCCCTTCAAACACGTTCCCTTTGGAACCTCGCAGCCTTGCCGTCACCCATAACCGGAGGGATGAGGGGAAAAACCATTATTGAGAGCGGGAGCGCAGACCGATCAGAGGTAGAGGTTCAGCAAATGACCGGAGAGGAGAGTGCACGACGGCCATCGGTGTCGTGATCGTGCACCAGCGATGGCAAAGCGAATGTCTGCAACGGTATGCCTGAACGGCGTTGGGGATGCGGAATTGGTCCAGGGAGATGACGTTCATCGACGGTGAGCCAATTCCCGTCCTTCAACAAAGAAGTGTAGCGCGCGCAACCCGCGCCACAAGACCTTGACTTCTGGCTCGCCGTCACGGCCTCGACCCCGTTCCCCGCAGATAAAGATCTCCGCGAGTTCCGCCGACGCCAGTGCGTGTTACCGGTGCAGCGTGGTCGGATGCACATCCCTCGCTATTTCCGCCAGCGTCTTCTCCTCGCGCAACATTTCGAGCAGGACCTCGGCTTTGAACCGGGATGAGTACTGTTCCCTCAAGCCACTCGGAATTGCTTATAGACCCCTGCCCTGCCTGTCCAGTTTCTTGGGTCCATCATGCTAGTGACGCAGGTTCTGTCCGCCAACGCATAGAAGTATATACGCGCAAGCATGGAAGGAGATTGGGATATGACCAAGAAGTGGCGTGTCGCGTTCGCGGACGGTTCCCATCCACATACCGGCAAACACCTGCGGGAGTTAGCCGGTAATCCCCGTGTCGAGACGGTGGGCCTCTGGGATCCCTTGCCGTCTCGTGCGGAACGGCTCCGCGGAAATGTTGGACTGTCGCAGGGGCAGGTTTACACGGACCTCGGCCAGCTCATCGAGGGAGCGCAACCGGAGGTTGTGATCTCCTGCGCGTCCAACGCTCGGCATGCGGAAATCGTGGAACTTTTCGCGCCACACGGGATCCATGTGATGGTTGAAAAACCGTTCGCCGCGACGTTGGAACAGGCGAATCGGATGGTCTACGCCGCTTCGCGGGGGGGTTCGCAACTGATGTGCAACTGGCCGACAGCTTGGTCACCAGCGATACATCAAGCCAGGGAATGGGTGCAGGCGGGGCGCATCGGTAAGCTGCTGCAGGTTCGTCACCGCGCCGGACACAACGGCCCCGGCAAGGACTTCTCCACCTGGTTCTACCGCAAGGAAGAGGGCGGTGGAGCACTGCTAGACTTCTGCTCGTATGGGGCGCACATCACGGGGTGGGTCCTGGGGCAACTTCCCGAGGCGGTGTCCGCCATGGCAGCCACGCTCGCAAAGCCCGTTCCAGTTGAGGATAACGCGGTGGTCCTGGCTCGGTACTCTGGGGTGTTGGGTGTCTGGGAAGCAACGTGGACGCGGGTCGGCGATGAACCGGGACCGACCGTCGTCTTTTACGGCAGCGAGGGTGTCCTGACGCCCGGCCCGGATGGCCTGCGCGTGAGCCGGGAGCGCGGACAGGTGGAGACGGTACCGCTGGCCCCGCTCGTTGGCCCAGATAACGCCATCGACTACTTCCTGGATTGCCTAGAGGCAAACCGGCGAGTGGAAGGACTGTGCTCCCCCGAGTTGGGGCTGATGACCCAGCACGTTCTCGAGGCGGCCACCCGAGCGGTAGCCTCCGGAACGATGCAGACGCTGCCCCTAGCCGACGCCGGTCGTTGAGGGAAAGGGGAAATGCGGCATGTCAGTGCGGATCGGCATCATTGGCGCCGGAGGAATCGCCGGAGCGCATGCACGACACTATCGAGAGATTCCTGAGGCGAGCATTGTCGCGGTGGCAGACATCGTACCCGGACGGGCCGAGACGTTCATCGAGCGCAACGGGTTGGTGGGCGCCCAAGCCTTTACCGATCATCGGGACCTGTTGTCGGCGGGATTGGACGCAGTGGATATTTGCACTTACCACCGGGCTCACTACCAGCCAACCGTGGACGCGTTCCACGCGGGCTTATCAGTTCTCGTAGAAAAACCGCTCTCGGTGAACTTGGCCGAAGCGGAAGAGATGGTACGGGCCAGCCGGCGAGCGGGCCGCATTCTGAGCGTTGGCTTTCAAAACCGCTATCAGCCCAAGCTGGTCGCGGCACGTGCCGCTGTCGCTTCAGGCGCCTTGGGCCACATCTACTATGCCGAGGTTGGTGGTGGCCGCCGTCGCGGCATCCCTGGGACCCCCAATCGGGTCCCGCCGACCTTCATCAGCCAGCAAGCCGCCGGCGGAGGCGCCGTTCTGGACATCGGTTGCTATTCGGTGGACACCGCGATGTTCATCATGGGCCATCCCCGACCGGTGAGCGTTCTGGCCATCAAGACCGATTACTTCGGACGTGGCGGTAAGGCAACCGGTAACGCCATGGGCCGGTGGGACCCAGAGAAATTCGAGGTGGAGGACTTCGCGGCGGCCTTCGTCAAGTTTGCGGACGGGGCGGCGCTGTCCTTCAAGGTAGCCTGGGCGATGCACATGGATACCCTGGGGCCAACCTTCTTCCTGGGCACCGAGGCGGGGTTGCGCTTGGACGGACCCACGCTCTTCCGCGACGAGTTCGGCTACCTAACGCA
>JAJYVN010000341.1 GCA_021791995.1 Bacillota bacterium | reverse complement strand
CGTGGCCGTGCATCATGCGGCGCAGCCGGTGGGCATCGGGGTCTCGACGATCGGTGTGCTCCTGGTGCTCAAGGCGTTCTCGGCGGGATGCAGTGCGTTGACCGGTGTCGAGGCGATCGCGAACGGCGTGCCTGTGTTCCAGGAGCCGCGGCAACTGCGTGCCAAGCGCACGGAGATGCTGCTCGGATTGATCCTCGGGTTGATGCTCGTGGGTCTCGCGGTCTTGGCACACCGCTTTGCGGTCATTCCCACCACCGGGGCTACCGCGCTGAGCCAGATCATGGTCGACTCCGTCGGCCGGGGTTGGGTGTACTACGTGGTGTCGATGGCGATCACCATCACACTGGGACTGGCGGCGAACACCTCCTTCGGCGGCCTGCCCGTTCTGGCAAGCCTTTTGGCTCGCGATCACGTCTTGCCGCATGTCTTTGCCATTCGCGGGGACCGTCTGGTGTTTCAGTACGGGATCTGGGCTTTGGCGATTCTGGCCGGCATTCTGCTTGTGGCTTCCCGGGGGGATGCCGACGCTATGATCCCGATGTATGCCATCGGTGTCTTTACTGGATTCACCCTGTCGCAGTCAGGTCTGGTGCTGCATTGGTTACGTCGTACGCCGCGCATTTGGTGGCGCGCTCTGGTCAACGGCGTCGGGGCGGTCGTCAGCGGACTGGCGACCATCGTATTTTTAGCCACGAAGTTCACCGAGGGCGCGTGGGTTGTTGTTCTGACCATTCCGCTTTTGCTGCTTTTGTTCCATCGAATTCACCGCTACTACACCCTGCTCCAAGCTGAGCTCTCGATTCGTGCAGTGCCCGCGCCATCGGTCGCGCAGCGAACCCTGGTGGTGCTCCCGGTTGGCGAAGTGACTCGCCTTACCGCGGATGCCATCGCCGTGGCGCAATCCTTTGGCGATGATGTCGTGGCCGTGACGGTTGAGTTTGTGGACGCCGGCGGGACGTCGGAACATGCGCGGCAGTTGGAGGAGCGGTGGGAGCAGTGGGAGTCCGGGATCCGGCTTGTGAAGCTCAGCTCCCAGTATCACTCGGTCGTGCGGCCGCTTCTGCGGTTCATCCGGTCGGTGGACCGCCACGTGCATGGGCACGTGATGGTACTGATTCCCGAACTGGTCCCACGAACCTTCTGGGAACAACTCTTGCATAACCAGTTGGGGCTGATCCTTGCACTGCAACTGCGTCGGAACGCGGATGTGGTCGTGGGAATGCTCCCCTACCACATCGAGGTTCACGACGAGGCGCAGGGTGGAGTGGCGGCATCCGACACACTGCCAGTGGGTCCTTCATGAAATCTTCATGCGTCTTTCACGTCCCGTTCGCAATGTGGCGTTTGCGTTAACCTAGACTGGCCTTCGACAGAGAGGGGTCGGTCGTTGATGGTCTCCCGTCGGATGGTGCTGACAGCGATGGTTGCCGGCTTGGCGGCACCGGTACTTGCGGCTTGCGGGGCCGCGCCAACGCGGGCTTCGGGATCCGGTGCTTCGGGTTCGGTGACCATCGCTGAATCCGGTTCGTCGCTTCTTTATCCGCTCTTCAATATCTGGGTGCCGGTGTATGAGGGGCTGCATCCGAACGTCAAGATTTCGACGGCATCCACCGGTAGCGGCACAGGCATCAACGATGCCGTTCAGGGTTTGGTTCAGATTGGAGCATCGGATGCATACATGTCCAACGCAGAGGTGCAGGCAGCCCCCAACATTCTCAATATCCCCCTCGCCATCTCCGCCCAACAGATCAACTACCATATCCCGGGCCTCAGTGCCAGCACCCATCTCAATCTCAGTGCGGAGGTGTTGGCTGGCATCTATACCGGTTCGATCACCACCTGGAACGACAGCCGGATTACGGCATTGAACCCGGGGATGACGCTACCAAGTAACGCGATCGTTCCGGTGCACCGTTCGGACGGCAGTGGGGACACGTTCCTGTTCACCACCTACCTCACCGATAGCGGTGGCCCGGCCTGGCAGAGCATCGGATATGGTACGACGGTCACGTGGCCCCAACTCCCCACCGAACCGACCGGGGATGGGAATACGGGTGTGATCGATGTCTTGAAGGCGACGCCCTATTCGGTGGGATATGTCGGTATCTCTTACCTTAGTACCACCGTGGCGGACGGGCTCGGGTACGCGGCGCTGCAGAACAAGAGCGGTAAGTTTGTTCTACCTACTAGCAGTAACATCAGCTCTGCCGTCAGCGCCCTGGCACCGAGCACGCCGAAGGATGAACGGGTTTCGCTGATTGATGCCCCCGGCGACACCTCATACCCGATCATCAACTTCGAGTACGCGCTGGTGAGCAAAACGCAGAGCGGTGCCATGGCGGGTGCGTTGCAGCAATTTCTCGAGTGGGCTATTTCACCGACCGGGGGCAACTCTCCCAGTTATCTTAGCACGGTGCACTTTACCGCTCTGCCGCAAGTGATCGTTGCCCTGAGCCAAGCGCAGATCAACCAGATTTCTTCCTAGTGGGGGGCCCCGGTCGGGAGCCTGTAGTCGGTGGTGGTGGGAGGCGACGGAAACCGCGTGCGTGCTCGAGAGGACGAGGGACTTTCCGTGGGCCATTTGCGCAGGGAGGGACGGACGGTCAGCCTGGTGTGGACCGTGGCTGCGACCGTTGGGGCGGGGCTGGTTCCTCTTCTCCTCCTTGTGGTGCTGGTGGTGCTCTGTATCTCTGCCTGGCCTGCCGTTGTCTGGGATGGCCTACACTTCCTGACCCGCTCGGTGTGGAGCCTCGGCAATCTCTACGGAAGCGCGACCGTTGTGCACCACGGGTACGCCGCTCCGGAGGGCGCGTTGTATGGGGCACTGGCCTTTATCGCTGGCACGCTTATCAGCTCCTTCTGCGCCCTGGTGCTGGCGGTACCGGTCGGCGTGGGCGTTGCGGTGGCGCTTGCTGAGTGGGGACGCGGTTGGGTGGGGCAGGCGGTTGGGTTCTTCGTGGAACTGATTGCGGGAGTGCCGAGCGTTGTGTTTGGGCTTTGGGGGCTTGTGGTGCTCGTGCCCTGGATTCAGCGCCGTGGCGGTCCGGCCCTGGCGCATGTTCTCGGATTCATCCCGTTCTTTCATGGGCCGGTTTTGACCGGAGAGGGACTCTTAGTGGCCGCGATTGTGCTTTCTGTTATGGTGCTGCCACTGATTGCGGCGGTGGGGC
>JAJYVN010000340.1 GCA_021791995.1 Bacillota bacterium | reverse complement strand
CTCCCCTGTGCCATCTAACAGAAACGACTACGCGCCTCGGTCAGGACGACGGGAATCGTGCTGCCGCCCACCGCCGTAGCGGCTGCACGGTCACATCCTGTCCACGCAACAGTTGGTGCGGCATCGGGTGGCCCAGAACCGCCTCCAGTCGAGCCTTGGCTTTGGCCACGACCTCCGGCCGATCTGCGGCCACATTGACCTTCTCCCCAGGGTCCAAAGGCAAGTCATACACCTCCGGCGCTCCATCCTCGGTCGTATACGTAAGACACACGTTGTACTGGTCATCGCGCACCGACGCGCGTCGGCCCCACCCCGTGACCACGTGATCCCTCCATGCCGTACGGCTGCCGGTGACAAGGTCCCAGAAATTCGCTCCATCCAGCGGTTCATGCTCAACACCCAACAGGCTCAGTAGTGTCGGCGCGAGGTCATGGCCTTGGACAAATTCCTCGACCGTCCGACCGGCGCCAACACCCTTGGGGTGGAGGACGACCAGGTTCAGTTGCGTGTTGTAGGGGTGAAGATGCGCCTCGCTCTTGCCGAACCTCCCGTCGTCCCAGAGCTCGGTGCCGTGGTCGGAGACGATAACGACCAGCGTCTCCTCGCGCAGCCCCAGATACTCCAACCGCTCCATCAGACTCCCGAGCAATCGATCGACAAAGGTCACCTCCCCGTAATACAGCGCGGCCGTGCGCGCCTTCTCTCGATCGCTGATCCCCTCGAAATTCTGTGGAAAAATGTAATCGCGGACACCATCGGCCCGAAAATAACGGTCGGCATACCCAGCGGGCGGATCCCATGGTTCATGTGGATCAAAACTGTCCACCCACAGGAAGAAGGGGAGGTTGTTCCGATTGTCCGCGAGCCATCGTTCCGCCGCGCGAAACACTTTGGCAGCCGTCCAGTCCTCCTCGCTGCGCCGGTCCCGATTGTTCAACAGGTACTGATGCATGACCGCGTGCTTCTGCCGCTCGACGGCCCTTCCGGGAGGCAAATGATCCGCCAAAAGGCACTCCGGTAGAAGTCCGGCGCGGTAAGGGTCAGACTCCTGTCCCCGAATAAACTCCCAGGAAAGAAACCCTCGGGTGAAATTCATGGTGGGTTTGAAGATATGGTAGGTGTCGGCGATCAATCCCGTCGCATAACCGACATCGACCAGACGCTCGGCCAGGGTCGGCTGCTCCGGTGGAATCTTGTGCCATCCAGTGGCGCCGGTCCCTCCTAGTCCCTTGGTGTCCACCTGAAACCGCCATGGGAAACTGCGCCGACCCGTGAAAAACGTCCGCCGAGTCTGGACCGTCGGCTGGGCTTCCCCGAAGGCACGCATAAACCGCACCCCTTGGGACGTATAGTGCCTCAGGTGCGGCATATGGATCTCCGGCCGATCGAGCAAATCCGCTCGAAGCGTGTCAATGCAAACAACCACCAGATTCAATGCGCTCGCCCCCTCCCGCACATTGGCGCTTCACCACGTACCGGCCCAATCGACGTCTACCTCGGGTTTGCGCGCCACCGACGGGCGTGGAACCGCCTGGTTTTCGCCCATCTGCCGTAATCGCTCCAATTGCCGTGCGCCACCCCCAATGATCCCATGCGGACCAAGTGCTGCATTTACCCGCATCGGATCCACCCCGTCTGGCGAGGGGTGGGCATACTCCCACTCAAGCAGTCGCCCCTCCAGATCGCACACCACTTCGGGATACTCCACCGCAAGATTCTGTTGCTCCCATGGATCTTCGAGCGGCGCGAAGAGCTCTGTCGGAGGCAAGTTCCAGTGGCCTGCATGCAGCGTGCGGACCAGCTTCCATGGTCCTTGCACCACCGCCCGCTGTGCCACGTAAAGGCCATGTCCACACACCAGGCACGCCCGTCCCTCCACCACCTCCCCCCGCAATCGCGGCCCCAGCGAACGGCTCTCCCACTGCTTGGGTACAGCAACCCCGAAGGCCTCCAGCACCGTCGCGGCGATGTCCAGTTGGTAGAGGAGTCCATCGTCACTGCGGCCGGGTGTAATCCACTGCGGGTACCGCGCGATCAACGGCACATGCGCCGTGCCCTCGTACACGGACCAGTGCTCGAAGTAAACGCCGTGCTCACCGAACTCCTGGCCGTGATCCGCGCTGACAAGCACCAACGTTTCATCCAGAATCCCCAGATCCGCCAGGCTCTGAATGATCTTGCCGATCTGGTGATCCACGTAGCGGATTTGGGCGTCGTAGCCGTCATACATCGCATCGACGTCTGCGCGGCTACGAACCCCTGCCAACCGGGCACAATGCCATGCCTCCGTCGATTGGTGGCCCTGGATCTGCACCTCGGTGGGTAGCGCCGGACGTTCGCCCTTGCCGACCACCGCACGGACGCATCCCTCTGGAGCATCAAGCCAGCCATGCACATCCCAAAAGTGCACGTGCAAGAAGAAATCCTCCGCAGCGTGCCGCTCGACAAACCCAATCGCTCGTTCCGCGATCACCCACCCCGGTACGCCCTGGAAGCCCCACCCCGTCGGGTCGTGCACCTCATCCCAGCCAACCAAAAACCACGGCGAGGGATGACGCCCGAACGTGGAGACCACGCCCGTGCGGATTCCTGCCGCCCGCAGGGCTCCAGGAAGCGTTGGCCCGTGCGGATGCAGAACCTGCCCCCGCGGACCATGCGTAACCACTCCGTTCTGGATCCCCGGAACTCCACTGAACAGCGCCGCACGCGACGGCATGCATGGGCTGTCCGAGGTGTAGCAGCGCTCAAAGCGCATCCCTTCCGCGGCCAACCGGTCGAGATGCGGCGCCGTCGGCCGCCCATACCCATAACAACCCAAGTGATCCGGCCGCAGGCTATCGACGTCCAGGTACACAACCTTCACCGTCGTTCCCTTCCTTCCGTGTCGGCTGCCATCGTTACGACGCTCGCCCGCTGCGTCGCCGTGCCCTCAGCCCCAGTCAACGCTTCTGGGCACCCACTCCCGCCAGAAGGCGTCATCCAGCACAGGCCCGTGCGCACGGGCGGAGAGCATCTTGGCGTCAACCAACTTCAGGGCACTGTTCCACTCTGAATTGCCACATACCGGTGGCCGCCCCGCTTCGATCGCAAGTCCAAAGTGCTCGGAAAGATCCTTCTGCAACCGTACGTATTCGGTAAGCTGCGCCAAACACCTGTCGGCGGCGATGGAAGGAGGGGCA
>JAJYVN010000339.1 GCA_021791995.1 Bacillota bacterium | reverse complement strand
TGGAGTGGCAGTGTGTCTACAGTCACGAAGATGAGGGAACCGATACACGGGGGCTCTTGGCACTTTGGGGGCGCACGACGGACATCGAGTGGGTCCTCCGTTTGGAGAAGGATGGGGCCTGGTTCCATGGATCGGGGCATCGCACCGAGCGGCACTCGGGGTACCGTGTGTTGGGCCGGTACTGCCTACAGGTGGTTGGTCGTCATGGAATGGTCGCCTCGACCCCGCCCACCGGCAGGATGCGCTGTCTCTTTGTACCGCGTTGGGAGTGGGACGACCATCTGCCGCGCGAAACATGCATGGATGTCGAGCCGTGGTCCTATCGCATCAGTGCCGAGGAGGTCCTGCGGCAGTGTCGGGTCACGCCCGGAAGGGATGCGCGGGACCCCGAACCGGGGGACCTGCGCGATTATGCCTTTCTGCAGATTATTCGCCAGCAGGTGAAGGATGGACCGGTGGTTGGCATGGAGGTACGCGTTGAAACGACCCATGGAGAGGTGTTTTCGTCGACCCATGGGAACTCGGCCCTTGCCTGCACCCGCCCCACGCCGTTTTCCACCACGGTGAAATTACCAACGGGTACCTCGCCAAGCCGGATCGAGGCGGTGGCGATCTCGAAGCCGGGGCGGCCGCCGATTCGTCTGCAACTCCATCAGGCGTTTCGGCTGGACCGTGACTATCAGCCGCAACCGCCTTTCGCGTGCGGCAAGGAAGTGCTACTCCGACCGCAGGATGCAGCCGTGCCACTGTGGGAGGCCAGCCATAAACTTCGCTCCGGGACTTTGGCCCAACGGTAGGTCCATCCCGTATACTAGAGTGGATCGGGGGGTGGTTGGTCAGGCCCGGGGGTGACAAACGAGCGCCTGGACTCTGCCATGAGGCGGAGTTGACGAGGAGAGGGGTTATCGAAGGATTCGGCGGATACCCTCCGGTGGTCCACCACCGAAGCTGTTCAGCAAAGGCCCCGGGTGACTGGGGAGACAAGGGAACGGCCGTGGAACGTCGGCTTGTCGGTCAGGGCAAGCCGGTGGTTTTCGATTGGATTCCCCGGGCACCCTGCTCTACCGACCGTTGCACGGTCGTTGCGCCGATGGTTCGACGCACACCGCAGAGGGGGGAGCCCGTTATGTGCGGGATTGTGGGGTATGTTGGGGAAGAATCCGCGTTGCCCATCCTTCTGGACGGTTTGGAGCGGCTCGAGTATCGAGGGTATGATTCGGCAGGCCTCGCTGTGGCAACCGGGGATGCGATCCTGATCGAGAAACACGCTGGTCGCGTGGCCGTGCTGACTGCGGCGATGGACGGGGCGCCTGAGCGGCTTGCGGGGGCGCGCTGTGGCATTGCCCATACCCGTTGGGCCACCCATGGAGTGCCCACCGATATCAATGCGCATCCGCACACCGATGAGCGATCCGACGTTGCCGTGGTGCACAATGGCATCATCGAAAACCACGCCGCCCTGCGTCAAGACTTGGCCTCTCGTGGGCACACGCTGCATTCGGACACAGATAGCGAAGTGGTTGTGCACCTGATCGAGGAAGCACTTGTCGGTACCAAGGGTGCTCCTGAGGAACGATTCCTCCAAGCCGTGCAACGGGCGGTTTCCCGCCTGCGCGGCTCGTTTGCCCTAGGGGTCATGTGGGCGGGTGCTTCCGAGTTGCTGATCGCGGTTCGTCAGCAAGCGCCGTTGGTGATTGGCGTTACCGAGTCCGCACACTTTTTGGCGAGCGATGTGGCTGCGCTCGTGGCGCACACCCGCAACGTGGTCTTCCTGCGCGATGGTGATCTGGCCGTTCTGCGTCCCCGATCCTTTTCTCTGTATTCCTTCACGGGTCAGGCTCAGCCCGCTCGTGCCACCGAGTGTGTGCCGTGGGATGTGCGGGCGGCGGAGCGGGGAGGGTACGCACACTTTATGCTCAAGGAAATCCATGAACAGCCGGAGGCTCTGCGGCAGACCCTGGTCGGTCGGCTCAATGCTGATGGACCCGCATTGGGCGAGTTGGGGGAGATTCCGCTCGACCGCTGCCGGCGGGCGTGGTTTCTGGGCTGTGGTACTGCCTATCACGCGGCTCTGGTCGGGCAGAGACTCCTGGAGAGCTGGGCGGCATTGCCGGCCGAAGCGGACCTTGGATCGGAGTTTCGTTACCGCGATCCGCTGGTCTCGCCTGGAGACCTTGCGATTGCGGTGAGTCAGTCCGGGGAGACGGCCGATACCCTGGCGGCTTTCCGACAGGGGCGCGACCAGGGTGCGGTCGGCGTGGCCGTGACCAATGTGATGGCGAGTTCCTTGGCGCGCGACGCCGATCAGACGCTGTATACGTGGGCAGGCCCGGAGGTGGCGGTATGCTCCACCAAGGCCTACACGACACAGGTGGAGCTCTTGGCATTGCTTGCCCTGGAAACGGCCCGACGCCGACGTGCGATGGGCGCAGCTGACCTCCAGGGGTGGGTGCGCGCCATGGAGAAGCTGCCTCGGTGGGCCGAGGATGCCATTGCACTCGAGCCCCAGGTGCGCGGCATCGCTGAGTGGCTCGCGGATCAGTCGCATTGTTTCTTTATCGGTCGCGGTCTCGACTGGTTGGTCGCGATGGAGGGTCAGCTGAAGGTCAAGGAGGTCTCCTACCTTTCAGCGGAAGCCTATGCGGCCGGCGAGTTAAAGCATGGATCCCTGGCGCTGGTCGATACAGGTACACCGGTCGTTGCGCTCTTCACGCAGCCGCATCTCGCGGAGAAGATGGCCGGGAACGTGGCGGAGGTACGCGCCCGAGGTGGGCGCATCGTCGCTGTGGTCAGCTCCACGCTTGCATCGATTGCTGCGCCGCTGGCGGATGAACTGCTGATCTTGCCGGACGTCCCCCCTCCGCTCGCGCCGGTGATTGCGGTCATTCCGTTGCAGCTCCTGGCCTATCATGCGGCGGTGCTGCGGGGGACCGACGTGGATAAGCCCCGCAATCTCGCCAAGAGCGTGACGGTGGAGTAGCTGGTTGGATGGTCCACAGGAGGAGATTCGGTGATGGGTCAGAAATGAAAGGACGGGCCCATAGGTATGTACCTAATGGGGCTGCGCTTGAGTATGTACGTACCTATCCAGGCGCGGGGTGGCATCCAGGGTACGTATTCGGTAAGCTGCGCCAAACACCTGTCGGCGGCGATGGAAGGAGGGGCATGAGCCGGGGGCGGGCGGGA
>JAJYVN010000023.1:12396-18039 GCA_021791995.1 Bacillota bacterium | reverse complement strand
AGTCCCTGCAGGCTAGCGAGGCTCACTTCCTCGTCGCTTTGGGCGTTGGAGGGTAGGCTCAGGATGCGGAGGGTATCGATGTGCTCAAACTCCGGTACAATCCGGCTCGCAGGCCAACTCCACTTCCCACATGCACTCAAGAGGAGAATCCCAGACAGAACGCCTAGAATCCGCACAAGACGCTTTACGTCCATCACTTCCTTATCCTCTCCTCCCGGGCTCCCTGGGATGGGAGGGCTCCTCCGTTCGCCTTCAGGATGGTCGGTACCGCCACCACCCGAGCCACGCTGCTCCCAACATCAATAGCAGAACACCGGTGAGCGGACCGATGCGGCCCGATCCCGTCTTCGGGATGCTCGACTTGGTGGCGCTCTTGGCGGTCGGGCTCGAGGTGCTTACGGTGCTGCTCTTCGTCACGGAAGTACTCGCAGCGCTGGCAGCACTGCTCGTGCGGACGGCACTGGACGTGGAAGAGGAGGCCACGGACGTCGTTTTCTGCGCAGCCAAAACCACGCTACTTCCCGGCGCACACGTAACATCGGAGAAGTAGACGTCGACCGGTGGGGCGGTATAGCGAACCTGGATCAGGTCATTGCCTGTTTTGGCCAGCGTGAAGGTGACGTCAAAGATTTGCGGCGCGGAGGCCAGAGCCTCAGAGGGTGAGGTCACGTCCTCACTGCCGTTGTATACATCCGCATAGATTGACCCGCTCCCCATCGCCAGAAACCCGCAGGTGTATGTATCGCCAACGGTCAGCCCATGCATCTGGTACTGCACCCATACCCCGCCGCCCTCTTGCAACGTGCTCTGGTAGCGTAACCACCACTGGCCATTCTGCTGGACCGCGGTGAGGGTGCCATCCTGCCCATTGTAGGACATGGACCAGCCGACCGTGCTAGCATTCGCACCGTCCGGATTACTCACCAGGTTCGTGGCCGCAACGGCAGGCGTGCTGACAACAACCGTCAGACAGAGCGCCACCGCTACCAACACTGTCTTGCGCCGAAGAGGCATCCACCCCATATGCACTCGCCCCCCCCTGACGGGACCGCTCGCGATGTCCCGTATGAACCCTACGATTGGCGAGAGGTATGTCGACCTCCTTCCACCCACGCTACGCGATGGGCATCTGGATCCCAACCATGCCATAATCTGCATATTCACCCCCCGGGGGGAGGTATAGTGACGGCAGGTATTCTGGTACCAAGAGGATGCAACATGGCGGTAGACCGCCGTGCGCCACGCACTGTAGATTGGGACCGCAATCAAACCGTGCAGCTTCTCCCATACCACTGCAAGGCGGGAACGGTTGACCGTCGCGGAGTTGGAAGATCGCACCCAGCAGGCCATGGCGGCCAAGACGCTGAGCAAGCTGGATGATCTGTGGTGGTGTCAACTGCTGCCTGATTTGCAAGCCAAACCGTGACAGCCATCGTATGCGGGCACTCAGGCTGCGTGACGTGCGCCAGAATCGTTCTGGCCGGTCCAGATGGCGCACCACTGACTTTGCCGTAGTCCCCCAGCCATACGCCTCCTTACACCAGTTCGCTCAACAACGGTCCACCGCAGCCACCAACGCCGCAGCGGCGATTCCAGCGGGCAACTCGCCCGCGCAGTATGCGGTGACCGACCAGCTTAGTTGGGCACGATCCAGGATGCGACCGGCGAACTCCGTACCCAATTCCACATAATCGACATAACAGTTATTCGCATCGCTACAACCATTGCCTTAGAGATGCAGCGCCTGCGAATGGGTGGAGAGGTAGGCGACGATCGACGTGAGATTGACCGCAATATGGGCCTGGCGTTCGAGCCGCTGGGGGATAAAGATCACGAGATCCATATCGGCCGAATCACTCGGACCATACAAGACATTCCAACACCAGGAGCGCACCACGCCATCCACCACGGCCGGAAGACAGACCGCACCCTCGGCGTGAAACCGCAGGCGGGTCAAGGCCCCAAGCACAAAGCTCTGGTCTAAACGCACCTCAAGCTCGATGCCGTTACGAGGCCCCTGGCTGGTGGCGTTCGCTGCCTGGGGCGTCAACCACACATCATACTCGAGGTCCATCGGCGTGCTCGGTGTGTCCACCGAATACGCGGTGTCCAACCAAAGGTCATCCGAGCCATTCCCCCAACGGGCGGGGAGTACCGGATCGGTTGCCGTATCCGGACCACCATACGGCGACTGCCCATAGGCCAGATCCGGGTAGCCATTGATGTAGTCCAGCGGTGCAGGACAGCGCGGTCCCCGAAGGAGTGGACAAAGGCCGCTCAGATGAACGGCCCAAGATACAGCTCCTTGAGATGCTTGCACCGTGACCGTCCCATGAGCACTGGGACTAAGATTCCAGAGGTTACTCTGCACGACCAGATGACCCAGTGTCTGTGACACCGGGGGCCGGCCCGGAACAAACGTGAGCGAGGACGGTGCAGAAACCTGTGGCAGAAGGGACTGCAGGGTAGCGGCGCTCGCTTGCGAGGCAAACGACCCGAGCACGACCAGGACCACGGCCGCAACCATCGTCGCCAGTCCGCGCCCAACCATCCACGTCGCCCCCTCGCTACCCCAAGTACCGCGCAACCTGCCGCGCATGGTAGGTAATGATGGCATCCGCGCCAGCCCGCCGGATGCTCCGCAACACCTCGATGGCCATCGTCACACCGTCCGCCCACCCACGCTGGGCCGCAGCCTCCACCATCGCATACTCGCCGCTGACGTTATACGCGACAATCGGGGCATTGCACCGCTGTCGAACCGCTGCAATGACATCGAGATAGGCGAGCGCAGGCTTCACCATCACCATGTCCGCGCCCTCTTGCAAGTCAAGCGTGACTTCTAACAGCGCCTGACGGAGGTTACCGCCATCGAGCTGGTAGGACCGCCGATCACCGGTGACCGGAGCCGAATCCTCCGCGTCCCGGAAGGGCCCATAAAACTGCGAGGCAAACTTGGCGGCATACGAAAGGATGGCGGTTTCCTCCAAGCCCGCCTGATCAAGGGCAGTCCGAATCGCTCCCACTCGTCCGTCCATTATATCCGACGGGGCCACCACATCCGCACCCGCTTGTGCCAGCGATGTTGCGGTCTCTGCCAAAAGGGGCAGGGTGGCATCGTTGTCCACCGCCACGGTTCCGGCACGGACCACGCCGCAGTGCCCCGAGGTGGTGTAGGCGCAGAGACAGACATCGGCTGCGACCAGTGCGTCCGGTACGCGATCCTTGATGGCCCGCACCCCCTGTTGCGCGGCACCATCGGGATCCCACGCCCCACTCCCTCGCTCATTCTTGCCCCCCGGCCCGGGACGACCGAAGATCAAAAAAGAGGTAATGCCGTCCGCCACGGCATTGGCAGCCTCCCATGCGGCCTGGTCCGGGGAGAGGTGAAACTGTCCGGGAAGGGACGGGATCGCCTCACGCACACCATGACCGGGCACCAAGAAGAGAGGGTAGATGAGGTGCGCGGCGGTGAGGTCAACCTCACGCACCAGCGCCCGCATGGCCGCACTGGTACGCAGCCTTCGCAGCCGCAGGACCGGAAACCCTGCATCCATCCAGACCCCTCCCACTACGCGCCCACGAGGCCCACGAGCGCTTCGATCATCGCAGCCATGCTAGCATGCTCGGCCACGGCGTCCACGCGCAGTCCCAGCGCCTGAGCCGCCTGGGCCGTCACCGGCCCGATGGCCACGACGCGGCTCGTTGCACAGATCTGCCGGCCCTCGGCGCCAGACGCATCCAGAAAGTGACTGACGCTCGCGGAACTCGCAAAGGTGATGGCGTCCACAGGCTCTGCCAGCAACTCCCGCACGCGCTCTGCTGCGGCGGGATCAGCCTGCGCTTCGTAGACGGTAACCTTCTCCACACTCAGTCCCTGGCCCACCAGCCCATCCACCAACGCATCAGAGACAGGACGTCCACAGGGGAAGAGCACACGCTGCTCGGCCGTCGTGCGGTGCGCCATGGCCTCCACCAAGCCCTCCGCTGTCGCCCGCTCTGGAACCACATCGGGCGTGATGCCATACCCCCGCACAGAAGCGGCCGTCGCGGGTCCCACCACACCGACCAGGCTCGCGTGGAGGGCTCGCGCGTCGATCCGTGCCCGTCGCAAGGCGTCAAAGAAGATGTGCACGGCATTGGCCGACGTGAAGACAATCCAGGAGTAGCCGTCCAAGTGTCGGACCACGGTATCCAAGTCCCGCAGGTCGGGCAGCGGCTGAATTTGCAGCACAGGCAACTCCACCGCCTGTCCGCCCAACAGTCCCACCAGTTCGGCGAGCTCCGAGCCCTGCTCGCGCGTTCGCGTGATCACCACCCGCCTGCCAAAGAGCGGCCGACGCTCAAACCAGGCCAGCTCACTCCGCAGGGAACAGACGCCACCGACGACGAGAATCGCAGGAGAGCGGATCCCGTGCTCCTGCGCCTGATGCGGAATCTGACCAAGCGCGGTGCACAGCGTCCGCTGACGAGGAGTTGTTCCGTCCTGAATCAGGGCCGCTGGCGTCGAGGCCGGAAGCCCTCCGGCCATCAATCCCTCAACGATGGACGGAAGTTCGGCCACACCCATCAGCACAACCAGTGTATCCGCAGCATGCGCGAGCGCCTTCCAGTCGACCACAGGCTCATCGCGGCCTTCCCGCTCGTGCCCTGTGACCACGAGAAACGATGCCGCAACATCCCGGTGCGTGAGGGGGATCCCGGCATAGGCCGGAACCGCGACGGCGGAACTGACCCCTGGAACCACTTCAAACGGAACACCGGTCGCGGCCAGGGCTCGAGCCTCCTCACCGCCCCTCCCAAAGACGAAGGGATCCCCGCCCTTCAGGCGAACAACTGTGGCCCCTTGCCCCGCGCGTTCCACCAAGATTCGATTAATGGCCGGCTGCGTCAGGACCTGCTCCCCTGGTCCCTTGCCCGCATAAATTCGCTCCGCACCAGCGGGAGCCAAACGTAACAACGCAGGGTCAACCAACCGATCATAGACCACCACGTCAGCGGTCTCGAGCACCTCACGACCGCGGCAGGTGAGTAGGCCCGGGTCCCCCGGTCCCGCCCCCACCAAGTAGACCCGCCCAACCTCGCGCTCGTTCTGCTCCGTCACCGTTCCGTTATCGCTCCCCTCAATCTGCCGCTCCCGTTCCAGCACGTAGCGCCGCGGCGCACCGCACCCCCAGCATCGCCGCCGCTCCCTGCGCGGCAGGGGACAGGACACTCGGACCGAGCGGATCACGACATTCCCCCGCCGCGCCGAGCGACCCTGCCGTGATCCGCACGCGCGCATGCCCTGCATCTACGGCCAACGCACCCAGCAGGTTCCAAACACCTGCGGTGCGCTCAGCATAAGCGCCAGCCGCCATGGCGCACCCGCCGCCCAACTCAGCCACCACCGCCCGCTCAGCCGTCACTGCAAAAGCCGTGCCCGGATCGTTCAGCTGCGCCGCCTCTTCCAACATGGCAGCGTCATCCGACCGAGCCATCACAACTAAAGCACCCTGGCCTGCCGCCGGCACGACCTCTTCGACGGAGAAGACCTGGCGCAGATCCCTCGTCCGGCCTAGGCGAACCAGCCCGGCCACCGCCAGCACGCACGCGGCAAACTCACCTGCCACGACACGTCCAAGCCGCGTGTCGACGTTACCA
>JAJYVN010000023.1:0-12386 GCA_021791995.1 Bacillota bacterium | reverse complement strand
CACGTCCGGGCGCAGGGCCAAAAGCTGCGCTACCCGTCGAGGACTCCCGCTACCGAGCACCGCCCCCTGTGGCAGATCCTCCAATCGCCGGAACGAACCTCCGGCCATGGCGTCCCGCGGATCTTGGCGCTGCGGGTATGCGGCCAAGCAGAGTCCGCGAGGGATCTCAGTCGGTAGATCTTTGGCACTGTGCACGCACAGGTCCACCGCGCCTTCGAGAAGGGCCTGATCCAGTCCGCGCACGAAATCCTCTCGGCTCCCTGGTGCCACATCGCCGGATGCCGAGCGCCGATCACCGTCGGTCACAAACGGCACCAGCACCGAGTGGCCGATGGCCGACGCCACCGCTCCAGACTGCGCCAGGGCCAGGGGACTTCGCCGCGTGCCAATGCGGATTGGACGACGGACGCTCATCCCGACACCCGCTGCGTGTCCTGGGCAGCGACCCATCGCGCGACCTCACCCTGCAGGAAGGTGTCAAGCGCCTGCCGACTGGCTCCCGACCGCGCCATCTCGAATGGCTCGGACCGCTGCACGATATCTTTCCAAAATTGTTTCCGATCCTCAATGTCTCGGATGTGGGCCCGCACATACGGACGCAGGCGACCGAAGGCAAGCGTCACTTGGCCGTATTCGGGACCCCAATGACGCATCAGGTCACGGCGCAGTCGAGAAGCCAGGGCGGGACTGGCCCCACCGGTTGAGATGGCAGCGACGAGCGGTCCACGCCGGAAGATGGAGGCTGCGACAAATTGGCAGCGTTCCGGCACATCCACCACGTTGCAGAGGGCTCGCTCCCGCACCGCCTCCTGATACACCGCCTCGTTCATCTGCGTGTCATCCGTCGCCGCGATCACCAAGAAGGCACCTGTAGCGTCCCCCTCCCCATACGTCCTTTGCTCCCAGCGGACCTTTCCATTTCGGGCTAGGGACTGGATCACGGGGTCCGCGTCTGGACTGATGACGCGCACCCGGGCCCCACAGGGCAGAAGCCCCATGACCTTCCCGCGCGCCACCTCTCCTCCACCGACGACCAAGCAGTCCCGACCGCGCAAATCCAGATACACCGGGTAGTAGAACTCTTTCACGAGTGCGCCGTCCCTTCCCGAGCTTCGGACGACTCGGTCGCGCCCTCCCAGTGGAGACCGAAGACCTCCACCAGGGCGCGCACCGCATCATGTCCATGCGGTGTCTCTGCCAGCTCCCGCAGGCGCGCCAGCGGTTCATTCAGCAGTTGGTGGACCATGGCATGCGCGAGCCGTCGCATGGCCCGACGCTGCCGCGGATCCGCATCGCCCATCGACTGGAGACTTCGCTCCAACTCGGCTTCGGCCACAGCATTGAAGTGCTCCCGCAAAGTGCGGATCGCGGGTGTAACCCCCAACGCAATCCACCAGGCATGAAAATCGGCCACCGCTTCCGCGACAATCACCTCGGCCGCCCGCAGTGCTTCCAGGCGCTGGGATCGACCGTGCAGGGCGACCTCCTCGAGGTCGTCGATGTTCCGCAGCGAAACACCGGGAAGGTCTCCCACCGCCGGGTCGACGTTGCGCGGCACCGCAATGTCCATCACCAGAAGCCGCCGACCGACCGGGATGTCCGACGGCCGGAGCACGGGCTGACGCGCTGCCGTGGAAGTGATGACCACATCCACCTGACCAAGCACCGTTCCGAGTTCCTGAGGGGGTCTTGTTTCGCCACCATGCCGTGCCGCCAACTCGGCCGCCCGTTCCGGAGAGCGATTGATCACAAAGAGACGCGCACAACCTGATTCGTGAAGGCGTCGCACCACCGTCTCCGCCATCTCGCCAGCACCCAAGACCGCCACCGTTACACCGTCGAGGGGGCCGAGCACGGCCTTGGCCGTGTCCACAGCGGCCGACCCAACACTGACGGGCGCAGCCGCCAAGCCGGTTTCGGCATGAACACGGCGCGCGCAACGCAGCGTCTGGTGGAAGAGCCCATGCAGGAGCTTCCCCACGGTACCGACACGCGTCGCGAGAAGGTAGGCCTCCTTCACCTGATTCAGCACTTGGGTCTCACCCAGGACCTCCGACTCCATTCCGGCCGCCACACGGCAGAGATGGCGACAGGACTCCTCCGCGCCAATGGTGACGCGGACCAGGCCCTCCAGCTCGTCGTATGCAAGGCCCGAGTACTCAGAAAACTGCTGCAGGACGCGATTGACTGCAACCGCGGGGTCGGCGGCTGACAGATACACATCCGTGCGGTTACAGGTGCACAGCATCGCGACCTCTTGGATGGAGTCCCGACAAAGCGCTCCGAGTGCGGCGGGAATCTCACCGGCCGACCAGTGGAGACGTTCACGCACCGCCACAGACGCCGAACGTTGATCACAGGAAACCGCCAACAGGTGCACGCAAACAACTCCTTCAGCGTGAACCTGGATATTCGCGCCGCATCAGACAGGAGCCACCCGGGCCAGATGCAAGCAAACAATCCCCGCCGTCAACCGCAGAAAGCGAACATCGACCATCCCCGCGCGCCGCATGCGTTCGGCGAGCTCCTCGGCCCCCGGAAAGGTCTCAAGCGATTTAGGCAACCACGCATAGGGGGCAACGGGAAGCCCGGCACGGTCCGCCCAAAGACCCAGAAGCGGTAGAATACGGCGAAAATAGAACATGAAGGGAGCGCGAATGATCGACGCCGGGGGCTGGCTCAACTCCATGATGGCTACGCGCCCCCCCGGGCGCACAACCCGCGCGATTTCCGCCAGCGCGCGGTCAAGGTCCGCCACGTTGCGCATCACAAAGGCCGATACAGCCGCATCGAAGCGTTCTGGGGGAAACTGGATCTGCAGGGCATCGCCCCATTGGAGGGTAATGCGGTCCCGCAAAGGAGAAGCCCCCACCTTGCGTTCGGCGATTTCTAACATCCGTGACGAGACATCGATCCCGGTCACGTGGCCACGCGGGCCCACGAGTTCGGAGGTGAGGAGGCTCAACTCGGCCGTGCCACAACCGACATCCAAGACCTGCGCGCCCGCCTCCACGCCGCATGACCGACGAAAGACCCGCTGCCAGTATCGCCAGACACCCGCAGTCATGACCAAATTCATCGTGTCATAGTGCACCGCGATGCGGTCGAACAGAGAAGGAACGAACTTCTCCTTGGCCGCTGCCGGCTCAAGCACTTTGTCGGCGGGCTCATCACGCTGCATTCGATCGCTCCTCCTGCCTGTCTCACGCAAATCGTGGTATATCATAGCGCACGCCAAGCGACAGCGCGATGCAGGATGGGGGCGCCCCCATGAAGAATGGCGTCATGGTGAAGTAGCTGCTCTGGGGGGACGATGGACCCGTGTATATTCTCTTTGGTCTTGTGGCGGTAGTGATCGTGAGCCTGATGGTCGCGGGCACAAGGCGCATGTTGGAACGCACAAGCCTGAAGCAGGCGAACACTGAAATTCGGGCGGCTCTCGCCGGAAACCCTGCAGAGGTTCACCGCAGAATGGCGGACCTGGGCACTCGCCTTTGCCAGGCCAACCCTCGGCAGGCAATGGCCACCATCCAGGCCAGCCGATCGGTATTCTCACGCCATGTTGCCCCCGTTCTGATTGGGTTGCTCGGGCATCCCTCCGAAGCCGTAGCGCAGGTCGCCGTCGCCGCGCTCAACGACCTTGGTTCCCCTGGGCTTCGCGCGGCGTGGGAGGCACGGCAGGGGGACAGCGTCCGCTCCCGCAGAATCAGCGCATTCCTTGAGGCCCATCCCGATTGGCTCTTCGAGCGCCTCCTGACTTCTTTTGTTCAGGAGGGACCGGCGAGCGTCCAGGCGCATCGATCCTGGTGGAGCACCGATGGAATGCAGCAGCGCCTCCAAGTGCTGGCAGACACAGCCGACGCGGTGAATCGGGAACGCGTCAAAACGATTCGCGACGCGCTCACACCCTCGTCTGACCACGTCGCATGAAAACACGTACACACCGCCGACACTGGTTCTGGCTGTTCGGCATCCTCGCCCTACTCGTGGGGGTTTATCCCCGTCCGGCACATGCCGGATCCTCTCTCGGCTTGCGTGCAGCGAGCCCTGCGCCTGGGGCTGTGGTCATCATTGCGCCGAACACCATCCGACTCGACTTCTCCCAAGCGCCGCCCGATACCCTACAAGTCGGCGTCTTAAACAGTCAGGGACAGAGCGTGGCCACCGCGCCCGCGTCCATCCGGGGAACGATGGCCACCATTCCACTGCACCTTGCCGCGCCGGGGGTCTACACGGTGCTTGCGGGCCCGTCCTCCTATACCTTCACGTATTGGCACGGGGGCGCTCTTCCCCCCTCATTACTGGAAGCCGCAGCAGGAGGCCCAAGCACCTCCCCCATTCGTCCCCTCGTGCAGTGGAGTTGGGCCTTATGCGCCTTGGAAAGCCTGATCCTGATGGGTGGCATCCCCATCGCCTTTGGCGCTGGCGATGGGCGTGTCTTACGCAGCCTGCGACCGGTTGGTGTCCGCGCCGGCCTCATGTTGGCAGCGGCCGCCCTCGTGGGCGATGTCGCCCACGTCGCGGGCATTCTGCAGGTTCCGTGGTTCGACGCCTGGACCACCCCATTCTTCGGTCCGCTCCTGCACACCGGACTGAGCGTCGCCTGGCTTTGGATTGCGGCCGCAGGACTCGTGGCGGCGGTCGCTTGGGCCGGTGGTACCAGAGCGGCACCGCTTGGCGCCCTGGCATCGCTCACTGCCCTCGCGGGCTGCATCTGGGCCGTACCCGTACTCCACAGCAGCGGCGCATGGGCTACCATCCTCGCCGCCGTGGCCGGGATCTCGCTGGCCATCGTCTTCGGGCGGCTACCGTTCACACTGCGCCAATCACGACCCGCGAACATATCTGTCTATGCCTTCGGCATCCTCGGGCTCTGCGCCACCGGTGGGCTCCTCGGGTTAGCCCTCCGACACAACCTAGCTTCATGGATTGCGTTCGCGTTCGGTATGGGTCCGCTACTGGTATTAGCGACCGTCCTCCGCAGAAGACCCCTTCCTGCGGTACGCTGGATGTGGGTTGTCAGCGCAGAGTTCGCCCTCCTGGTCTCCCTGTTGGCCATCGGGAGAACCGCCGTGACCGCGCCAATGGCCGAACGTGTGCTAGCCCCCATCTCCTCGTGGGCCTGGACGCAAAGCGCGCACGGGGCCACCCTTTCCCTACAAACGGCCAACCCAGGCCCCAACACCCTGCGCCTGCGCATCCCTGGAAGCAACGCCTCCGAGGTCTCCCTCGTACTCTCCGACCGCGATGCGGCGGACCTTCAGGAAAGGATTTCAGTGCATCGCACCGCACCCGGAACATTCATCGTCGTCACCGATGCGCTGAGCCTGGTCGGTAACTGGACCGTCCAGGTCCCCAGCGGGCCCTCGTTTGCCGTCACCCTTACGGCCCCGTCCGGCAAGGCATGCGTCTCGGGGTTCGTAGGATTCACCGCCGCCGTTGCGCACCTGGGCTCTCCGGTGACCGCCCTGGCCGTGACACCCAACGACCCTACTGAAGCCCTGGCCGCCACCGCCACTGATATCTATCGCACACGAAACAGCGGATTGAATTGGACACCGGTCCCGACCCGCCCGGCGGGAACCATATCGGCCCTGGCAATCGGTCGCTACGGAGCTTGGTATGCACTGACCGCCCAAGGCGTCATGGTCAGCAATACCAGCGGTGCCACGTGGTCTCCCCTCGCTTCCCTCCCGGGTGCAGCCACCGCCATGTACCTGCCGCTCTTTCCCTCCGGGAATCCTGGGTGGGCGGTCAGCGGCGGCCTGCTCCATCAAGAGGTTCTGCAATTGAACGCACATGGTGGCTACTCCTCCGTCTGGCGCGCGGGCCAATCACTCCCCGGAACCATTACCAGCATGGTCTCCCTGCCCGCAGTCTCCGGCTCTCCACCGCTTTTGGCCGGTGGCCCCAATGGACTCTGGCAAAGTTCCAACGGCGGGCAGAGTTGGCGGAATGTCACGGTGAATGCCATACAACAAGTGGTGCTCGGTCCCAATAACACCGCGTGGGCCGTGGAAACGGGCGGAATCGCCGTCTACACCTGGTCCTCCGTGGAAGGATGGCAGCCAAACCAAACGGCGATAGAAGACCCTCCTGGGACCCCGTCCTCCGTCGCCGTAGCGCAAGCGGGCAACGCAGTCTTTGCCGCCGACCCTGACCAGGGTCTCTTCGCGACCACGAACGGTGGCAACACGTGGCAAAGCGTCGGCTGCCCAACCGCCAGTCCAGAGCTTCTCGCCGGCACCTACTGGCCCGACACGACCACAGCTCCCGGAACACCCGCCCTGGTCTATGTCGCGGACGCATCAGGGGATTTGGTAGCCTTGTCGGCTCCCTGAGAAGGGACCCGAACTTTCGGCAGCGAAAAGAGCACCATTCGGGCCATCAAATTGAGGCTAGATACGGTGCCAAACCTGCGTCGCACGGTAATTTTCTCCAGTCTGTTGCTCCTTTGCCTAACCACGGCCGCCTGTGGAGCAACACATGCGCTCTCCGCCGCCGTGCCCGCGCGTTGTCCCTGGCTCAACACCAACCTCCCCATCGCCGTGCGCGTGCAAAAGCTCATCTCTGCGATGACCCTCCAGCAGAAGATCGCCGAGATGGAGGTACAGAGCGAAACCTACACGGGCACCTATGCTGGTTACGAGGGATTTGTCCCGGCGCAACCAAGCCTCTGTATCCCCGCCCTGACCGAACAGGACGACTCACTGGGTGTCGCCACGGGCGCACGGGACGTCACGCAACTGCCGTCGGCCACCGCGCTGTCATCCGCATGGGATCCATCGCTTGCCTATCAGTATGGGGTGGTCAATGGCAAGGAGCACCGCGACAAGGGCATTGATATGGTGCTGGGCCCAGGGGTCAATATTCAGCGCGATCCCGAATGGGGACGCAACTTCGAGATGCTTAGTGAAGACCCTTACCTCACCGCCCAACTCGCCGTTCCGGAGGTGGAGGGCATCCAGAGCCAACACGTGCTGGTCGATGTCAAACACTACGATGCCTATAACCAGGAGACCTACCGCAACACCCCTGCGGATGATGTGATCGTCAGCCAGCGCGCCTTACATGAGATCTACATGCCCGCCTTCTACGCTGCGGTCACGCTGGGGCACGCCGCATCCGTGATGTGCTCGTACGCGACGGTCAACGGTACATATTCCTGTCAAAACGCCTATCTGCTCACCGATGTACTCTTCGACAGTTGGGGATTTGCTGGATTTGTGCGCTCGGACGGAGGGGCAAACCACTCAACAGTGGCTTCGGTCAACGCTGGCCTGATGCAGGAGAAGGGGAGCACCTACTTTTCCTCTCTCGCCCAAGCGGTGGAGGATCACCAGGTTTCGATGTCCACAATCAATAATGCCGTGCGCCGCATCTTCACCGAGATGATGGACTATAACCTCTTCAACGATCCACCCACGGGGAACCTCCAGAGCCCTGCCACAAACCCAACCGACGCGGCTTTCGCCCAGACCGTGGCGGAGGACGGGACAGTACTGTTAAAGAATAGCGGGCCCATCCTCCCACTGACTGCAACCGTCCACTCCATTGCCATCATCGGACCGGATGGTTCGACATCCCCCCTGACCTCGGGGGGTGGCAGCTCGCATGTCACCCCACCCTACGTGATCAGCCCCTTGCAGGGGATCCAAAGCGCGGCACCGTCCGGTATGCAGGTCACCTCCTATTCCGGCACCGACCCGACGCAAGCCGCAGCCGCAGCGGCGGCCGCACAGGTTGCGATCGTCTTTGCCAGCAACTATGAGGAGGAAGGCCAGGATCTGACCAGCCTGGACCTGTCGGGAGATCAGAACCAAATCATTGCAGCGGTCGCAGCAGCCAACCCCAACACAATCGTCGTTCTGAACACCGGGGGACCGGTGGTGATGCCGTGGGTCAACGCGGTCAAGGCCGTTTTGGAAGCTTGGTATCCGGGACAGCAGGATGGGGACGCGATCGCCGCCATCCTCTTCGGCCAGGTCGACCCGGAGGGACACCTTCCCGAAACCTTCCCGACGAGCCTCAGCGAGACCCCCACGAGCAGCCCGTCGCAGTTTCCTGGCGTGGATGGTGAAGTCCACTACTCCGAGGGCATCTTCGTCGGCTACCGTTGGTATGACGCCAACAACGTGACACCGCTCTTCCCGTTCGGCTTTGGCCTCTCCTACACCACCTTCTCGTTCCGCGACCTCCACCTCGCGTCGTCTACCATGGGCCTCGCTTCCCCCGAGGACGGCCGAGACACCATCACCGTCACCGCAACCATCACGAATACTGGGTCGGTATCGGGATCCGACGTTGCACAGCTCTACGTGGGCGACCCTGCATCCACCGGAGAACCCCCCCGGCAGTTGAAGGGCTTCCAGCGGGTCACCCTCGATCCCGGCCAGAGCAAAGAGGTCACCTTCACGGTGAACGCCCAGGACCTCGCCTACTGGGACACGTCCGACAACAGTTGGGCCGTGGCGGATGGCACCTACAAGATTTACGTTGGTGACTCCTCGGCCCTTGCGAACCTTCCCCTCCAGGGGCAGTTCCACGTCCAACAGACGACGGATCCCCAAGGGGTGACCGTGACCGCCTCCGCGATGGGGAACGCAGGGCACACCCTGGCGGTTACCGCCGCCTTCCACAATGGGAGCAACGTAAAGGACACAAAGGTAGATCTGTCTCTCCAGATCACAACCGGTGGCAACCCGGCACCTGAGGCCTCCGCAGCGGCGCTACTGAAGGCCCACGCGCAAGGAACGACCTCATTCCGTTCGGTGTCCCCGGGACAAACCGTCCAGGGGCGTTGGACGATCTCCGTCCCGGCATCTGCACCCGACGGAACGTATCAATTTAACGTCACTGCCGCATACACCACGCCGGCGGGCAGGGCGACCCGATCGAATTACGCGGACTCGGCGTTAACTTACACGTCACTGGCAGCAGCGTTTAATAACGTGGGCATCACCACTGCCAGTGACGTGTCGGCCGGTAACTACGATGGTGACGGCAATTCCTTCTCCGCAGAGGCACTTGCCGCGTACGGCTTGGTTCCCGGTGCAACCCTCTCCATCAACGGCGTGACCATCCATTGGCCGAGCGTCGCGCCCGGTCAACCCGACAACGTCGAACTTGACGGCCAGAGCATCCAGATCAGCGGATCTGGAAGTGACTTGGTCTTCGTCGGTACCGGAAGCTTTGGCAACCAGGTCGGTACCGGTACGATCACGTATCAGAACGGTACCACCCAGACCTTCCAGCTGTCGTTGGGCGACTGGATCAGCCGCAGCGCACCCAACGACCAACTTCTGGGCAACCCATCCCCCGAGCACCGCAGCGACGGCAATCCACCTACTTCCGTGAACCTCTTCATGACCGAAATCCCACTCACCTCGGATTTATCCGTGAAGATGGTCACACTCCCTGCCGATTCCGAAATGCATGTCTTCTACATGGGCATCAGCTGAGCTACATCCACCGATTGACGCACGCGCCAACACCCGGAAGCGCATCGCAATCGGTGGTACGGGCCGCAACGTTTCGATGTTCGCTTCGATCAGCCCGTACGGATATGGGACGGGAGACGGCACGAGCTTCCATATCGTTTCGGGCAGCCTCGAAACAGAGCCAGGACTCCTCCCGTGACCACCCTTTTCAACAGCAGATCGAGTGAACGGGCTACGATGTGCCCGGTTGATCCACCGGCGTAGCGTCCTCATGTGGACCCGCCGTGCCGGGGCGACGTTGCAGAGCGGAGAACATTGGGCAAACCCCTCCTACCTGCTCGTACGGGTTTATCGGCCTTCGATGCATATTGTTTCGGGAGTAGCTCCCTCCACCTCCCCGCCGAACCGAGGCACAGGATCATACCGAATGCCCGGAAGCCGCACCGGGGAGCCTACAACAGGATCATCTGCGCACGTGGGGAAGACGATTGGGAGCCGCAACCTTTGCCCCGTGGGTCCCCTCACTCATCGGAACGCGATCCGGGCACGACGCCCATGGTGCAAAGGCCATACCGCACCGGTTTTTGGGCTGGTCAGGTTGCGTGGAAGAGTTCCGCCACGTCGATGGACACCTCAGGAACCAGCGGGCAACGAAACGCCTGGCCGGGGTGGAGGACGGTAGGCTCGACCGGATACTTCCCATCCTGCAACGCAAAGACGCGTACGGTTTCCTCCTCGGGATCAACGAGCCAGTAGAAGCGCCGCCGTGGCGTTCATAAATGCGGCGTTTGGTGAGCACGTCGCGCTTGCGGCTCGTCTCAGAGATGACCTCGACCACCAGGTCTGGGACGCCTTGGATGTTGTCGTCGGTGATGATCTTCGTGCGGTCCTTCGAGATGAAACGCAAGTTGGGTTGGGCCACGTTCTGCTCACTGAAGACAACATCGAACGGTGCCGGGAAGGCCTGTCCATAACCGGCACGTTCGGGGCGAACCAACATTTCCGTCAACCACAGCGCAGTCTTCTGGTGTTTTTTTCGCGAAGACGGACCACGCAACCACAGCATCTTCGGAACCCACGGTAGTTTGCAGCCAGCGCCCTGCGATCCTCGCATCCGGCCATGCAACGAACCAATTCTTGATCACACCACGCAGCAACTTCGACCCCCTTCTGCGCCCCTGCCCGTCGCCCACAACCGGGCCATCGGTCCTCCGTCCAACGCAACTCACCACTGCACCACGGGAACCGGTCGACCGCGCCCACCGTCTACGGAGGTGAGACGCCAATCGGCCAATCGCGCCCTAGACTCAGGCGGCCGTGCGGACGGAGGAGGGTGTTCGGTGTGCGTGAGACCAACCTGAATCCCGTGCCGGCACCATGGAGAATCGCGGCAGCCGGTGTGCTCTTTGGCGCAGTGTTGGTGGGAACCCATTGGATTGGGGTGCACCCAGCGTCGCTCAAGAGCACCGAGCCACTGACTGCGATCTCTGGGCAACCCATGATCCCGAGCACGACCACGGTCAGCACGGGATTGATCCCGCGAAGCGGGATCAATCCCGGAGGCCCGATGATCCCTGCCGGATCTACTACGCACCGAACATCTTTGGTCGGGACCCGTTCCAGCAGCACAAGCCCGAAACAGCAAGCCACCATCACCGCAGCAACCTTCCTGAGCGCCATTCCGCCCTATCCGGGCTCCACGGCTCGCACTCCGCCCCCCTATGTCAGCGCGGAGACAGGACTGCCCATGGGACCGAGCGGAGCGACCGTGCAGTCGGTCATGGGCATTCCAGCGACGCCCGATTTGGTGGACCTCTACCGAGCATGGCGAGTCCCGACCAGCGCGTCGACCGTGGCGAATTGGGTGAGCCAAGAACTCACGGCGGCAGGATACACGCAAACATCTGCGGGCTCGACGATGCAGGGGGATGAAGTGCAGGGAATCGGCAGCGCTTGGACGAAATCGGGATCGAGCGATGCCCAGTTCACGGCCAGCATCTGGGTGAACGGTTCAAACAGTGCACTGCTCCGCTATGACGGAGTCGTGACGTATGTTCCGGCACGATCCTCGAACGAATATCTCGCGACGGGGGCTTCGGAGGTTACGATTTCGACCACTGGTTGGCCCGGAGAAGCGGATGTGCACGATCAGGTACAGATCAAGGCCCAGGCGACCATCGAGAAGTTGGTGTCGACCTTTAACGCCCTTCCGGTGGGCTATCAGGGAGCGGTCGTTTGTCCTGCGGAACCCACCAGCACCTGGACGATGACATTGACATTCGCGTATTCGAATGGAATCTCCGTCGTCACAGAGAAGCCTTCCTGCGGAAGCTTTGCGGTGTTCCTTGGCACCCAGGGCCAGTTCCCGTATCTGTCCGATACGAACCGGGCGCTCCTGAATCTGTCGGGAGAACTCCTCGGTGTACCGTCCGTCACAACCAGCCAGTCCGGGATCGCCGTGCGACCATGAGCTGGATCGAGGAGGCGTCCGCGAGTGGCTGAGGCTTGGTCCAGCGTCGCTCCGGGCATTTGGTCATGTGTCTTTGGGACCCCTGAATCCTTCACACCACGGTCCGTGCTACAGATCGAGCCCTCTTGGGACGCCCTAAGGAGGATGGGCGGAACCCCGTTTCCGTTCGATGCTTCTTTCGTCCATATGGAGCGGGTCGGTACACGCCTCGCCCTACGGTTGCCCCTGGGTCCGGACGAACCGGTCTTCGGCTTGGGTCTGCAGTTTTTGCGACTGAACCATCGAGGCCGCACACGCTACCTGCGTGTGAATAGCGATCCGCTGCACGACACCGGGGAGACCCACGCCCCTGTGCCCTTCTATGTCGGAGGCAGTGGCTATGCAGTGCTCTTCGACACGGCCCGGATCGTGACGCTCCACATCGCATCGGCAGTGCGGCAAAGCGACGCAGGCCACTGGGTCGAGGCCGTGCTGGC
>JAJYVN010000022.1:15614-18051 GCA_021791995.1 Bacillota bacterium | reverse complement strand
ATAGGACGACTCCCAATAGCCCGTCGACCCAACTCACGCGCAGACGGGTCAACTCCTTCTCCGCAAGGGGAGAGGGAACCATGGGCAACCGGCGCAAGCCGGATTGGGGCGGCACGAACAACGGTTGGCGCGGTTTGTCAGGCAAATCGGGCAGAAGTTGACACCACCATCTTGAGGCGTTGCTGTATGTGCTGGTCATCGCCAGGCTCATCTTCACCCGGTTGGAACGCCGGGTGCGCAACGCACGGGCGGACCGGGGCGAGAAACGCGTCCTACCCGGCAATCCCGAGGTCAACCGACCCACGGCCACCTCCCTGCTCCACATGCGGAGCAAGGTGATCGTGCTGAGATCTGGACCACGAAAACGCATTCTCGCCCATTCGCCACGCACCCAACAGCGAACGGCTCGGATCTTGGAGTTGGCGGGCTTCGAAATCGACATCGATACCAACGTACCCACGGTCCAGACCGCCTGACCCTGGTCCTCGCCGCCAATATTCATCCGCTGGCCAATTACTGCCAAGGGTGGGGAAGCTGCGTCCCAATCGCGGACGCGGGTGAGACCTCCGTTGCGATCGTGCTCGTCATTCTCCATTCGCAGGTGCGCTACGGTGGCGCGCGGGAATCTTCCGTGTTTGCCTCAACCAATGCAGGCCTTTCTACCTACTGTAAAGGGGACCCTTCGATTCTGTTGGGACCCTACGGGCTCCCGATACTCTGGGAGCGGAGGTGGTGGGCATGCGAGCGCTTGAGGTGGACTCGCTCGAGGTGCGGTACCCAGGGAAGGTGGCGGTGCACAACGTTCATTTCACCGTCGGACCAGGGGAGATCTTCAGTCTGATTGGTCCGAACGGAGCCGGCAAGACCAGCACGCTGGCTGTGATCGAGGGGCTTCGCCGCCCAAGCTCCGGCACGGTTCGTGTCTTGGGAATCGATGTCTCTGTCGAACCACGGCGGGTACGGGCGCAGATCGGGGTGCAGTTGCAGGCACAGTCGTTCCAACCGGAGTTGACCCTCACGGAGCTTTTGCAGTTATACGGTGGTCTCTATGGAATCCGTCTCACCGCTGCGGACGCCCGGGCACGGTTGGAAGCGGCGGGCCTCGGACCACAATACTCCAATCGCGTCCGGCAGCTTTCGGGAGGACAATCCCAACGGCTCAGCCTTTTGATCGCGAATCTTCACGCACCCGCCCTGCTTCTGCTCGACGAACCGACTACCGGTCTGGACCCTCAGGCGCGTCGCGAATTCTGGCACTTGATTGGAACTCAACGTGCGCAGGGCCGAAGCGTGCTCTTGACGACGCACTCGATCGAGGAGGCGGCGGCGCTCAGTGATCGGATCGGTATCCTTGTCCGTGGGCACCTCGTGGCGGTGGAGTCCCCGGACGAACTGGTACGACGCTATGCACAGGATTCTCGGGTGATGCCATTCGCCCACGGGGCCGTGACGCTGGAGGACGTCTTTTTGGCGCTATGCGCGCAAAGGGAGGTGTCCGCATAATGCAAGCTCGCACGGCTCCTTCTGCTGGCGTGACGTTTTGGGCACTGGTGCGTGCGGAACGCATTGCCTATGGGCGCGGAGCACGGACCCTGGTGTGGACCGCCCTGGTTCCTGTATGCATCCTGGTGCTGGGAGAACTCGAGGTTCCCCAGGGATTGCGCCACACGAGCGCTCCGACGCTGGAGATTGTCGCGCTGGCGATCACCACCGGGGCCTTTGCGCTCGGCCTGTTCGGCTACGGTTCTACGCTCGCCAACCACCGGGATCGGGGCATTTTTCAGCGCCTTCGTTGTGCACCCGTCCCATCGTGGCAGCTTCTCGGCGCCCGCTCGGTCGTGCAATTGTTGGGCGTGGTTGTGCAGTCGCTCGCGGTGTTCATGGTAGCGCGCGTTGCATATGGGGTAGCTCCGGGAGGCAAAGGTGCGCTCCTTGCCTCTGTGGTCATCGTGGCTTCAGGCATCGCGGCCTTAGCCATCGGCCAGGTTGTTGTGGCCTTGAGTCGCTCCGCAAGCACCGCGACGGCGGTCTCTCGTCTTTTGCTCGTTGTGCTTTTTCTGCTCGAGGGGGTCTTTGTTGCCACGCAGAGTTGGCCGGTCTGGCTCCAGCAGGTCGCGGATGGGACACCCGTGCGTCTGTCGTTGAACCTCCTCACCGACGCGCTCGTCCATCAGCGCTGGGACCCAAGCGACCTTCGCGATCTGTCAGGCCTTTTGGTCTGGACCGCGATCCTCGGCTATATTGGAGTCACGCGCTTTCGCTGGGAGTCGGAGTGAAAGGGATGGCAGACCAAAGCGCTTTTTCCAGCGGCATGGGGGTGCCGCGGGCGAACCGTTTCCGAAGCGTGAAACTCTTGCTCCTCGCGATCGCGGGATGGAGTGCGGCCACGGGCAATCCCCATCCCCGCACGCCGCTGTTCTGGGTGGCCATGGGTTGC
>JAJYVN010000022.1:0-15604 GCA_021791995.1 Bacillota bacterium | reverse complement strand
CTGGGTCTTCTCCCTGTATAGCGGTGGTGGCACGGTTCGGCGCGGCGTAGCCGCGATGGTCGGATTCGCGGCTGCGGTTACGGCAACGCTCGCGTATCCCGCCCTCGCTACACTCCTGATGATTTCCGTGGGGTGGGCGGGGGCGCAGATCTCCTGGCGGGGTCTAAGGATCTGGGGCAGCGCAGCGGTCCTCGGTGCTTCCCTGACGCTCATAGCCGTCGGCGGCAGGCTGGCTCTGCATCTGGTGCTCAGCCCGGCGTTTCTCAATATGGTGATCCTCTTCACCGTTCTCCTGTTGTTAGGACGTCTTGCTGCCGACAATAATACGATTCGGGATGCCCAAGCCAGGTCGCTGGCGGAGCTCCGGATTGCCCATGCGGAACTGCAAGAGCGCGCGGTGATGGCGGAGGAGTTGGCGACCCTGCGTGAGCGAAACCGCCTTTCACGCGAACTCCACGACACCCTGGGGCATGCCCTCTCAGCGGTGACCGTCCAGATGGAGGCGGTCCATCGCCTCTTGCCGACGGACTTGGGGAAAGCCGATGCCCTTTTGCGTGAAACGCAAGAGACGGCGCGCGCGGCGATGCGGGATCTCCGCCACTACCTCTCCGACCTCCGGGAGCCAAGTGTTCCTCGGGATCTTGCAGCGACGCTGCGGCAGATGTGTGAAGAGGCGGCGATCCGCAATGGTTGGACCGCGATCACGGTTGTTTCTCCCGTAGAGCTCCCGGAGGCTGGGCGAGGGGCGATGGTACGGGTGGCGAAGGAGGCTCTGCAGAATTGCGAGCGACACGCTCGTCCCCATCATGTGCGTGTCGAACTGCGATCCGACGCCACTCAGGTGTCCCTGCGTATCCGGGACGACGGGTGTGGGTTCGATCCCGAGCGCGTGGCGGAAAACCGTTTCGGCCTCCAAGGTATGCGTGAGCGACTGGTGGAACTCGGAGGGGATCTCTGCATTGAAAGCCAAATCGGTGTTGGGACGACCGTGACCGGGACCCTGCCGCGGATGGAGCTTGCGAAAGAAGATGGGGCGCATGCATGACGCGATTCGTGTCTTGATTGCTGAGGACCAACCGCTCATGCGCAGAGGCTTGCGCACGGTCCTGGGGCTAGAGCCGGGTCTCTGCGTCGCGGGAGAGGCAGCGGACGGATCTCAGGCCGTTACGATGGCGGGGGAGTTGCGCCCGGACATCGTTCTGATGGATCTGCAATTGCCGATTCTCGACGGGGTGGAGGCCACGCGGCGGATCGTCGGCCAAGGGCACGGGAGGGTTCTAATTCTCACCACGTTTGACACCGAAGACTATGTGCTCGAAGGCATTCGCGCCGGTGCTGCGGGATATCTCTTGAAGGACGTGGATGCCGCCGAACTCTGCCAGGTGATCCGCCGCGTGGCCGCGGGTGAGGTATTCGTGCAGGCCAATATCGCCGCGAAGTATTTGCGGCAATTGGCGCTGGCACCGCGGCACTCGGAGGCGGATCAACTGACACCGCGGGAACTCGATGTGCTGCGGCTTCTGTCACGGGGTCAAAGCAACCGAGACATCGCCGCAGGCCTCGGCGTTACGGAAAGCACCGTGAAGAATCATGTTAACAACATCCTCGGGAAGTTGCAGGTGCAAAACCGAACGGCGGCTGCACTGAAGGCACAGCATCTGTTGCCGCGCGATGAGCGCTCCCGGGGCGGGTGAACGAAACATTGGCCCGCTACTTGCTGACCAACTGGTGGAATCCCGTCGCTTCTGCCACGGAAGCCCAGACCGGATCGCGACGGGCGACCGCCCGCAACCCAGGGGCGAGGTGGACGGCCTGCTCCAAGGCAGCGTACGCCTGGGTGACCTGCCCTTGCAGAAAGAGGATGCGAGCATGGTCATAGTGCGCATCGGCGCTCATCGCATCGCCTTCCAGTGCCGCGATGCATTCCTGCTCCGCTGCCGTGAGCGCACGCTCGCGCTCCGGGCCGGGCTCTGATATCACTGCAAACGTGATGAGGGCCCGCCGTCGGGCGGTGCGTAGGAGCGGTTCATTGGGTTGCGCGGCGTATGCTTGCTCAACCATGGCCATCGCTTGTGTGGCGGTTTCCCGGTCAGCGTCAGCAGAACAGAGGGATTGGATTCGACCCGCCAGGGCGGCCGGGTGGTCTGGATGTAGGGCCAGCACTTGGGTGAAGTCGTCGAGGGCACGGTGGCGAAGGAGCGCGCGGCGTTGCGGATCGTCATCCTGCTCCGCAAGTCGGTTGAGCACATGGGCGCGACCCAGAAGGCGTGCGACCGAGGCGGGATCGTCGTCCACGGCTTGGTCGTATTCCGCGAGCGCTTCCTCCAAGGCGGCATGTGCCTCCATGTTATTGTTGCCGCGCTCCAAGGCCTCCGCCCACTCCACGCGGGCCTGGGCTCGCAAGGCCACGATCTCTTCATGATCGCGTACATTGATGGCTTGTGTCGCCGCGTCATAATCGCCGAGGGCCTGCTGCCAGACCAGTGGTGCGCGGGCGTCGGTCTGCAGCGCGAACCGACAGGCGGCGGTGGTGCGAGCCTGAGCCCGCACAAGCGTGGCAGGGACGTGCCGTGGTTGAATGCGCAATACCTCTGTAGCGTCGGTAATGGCTAGATCTGCATTCGATTCCGGATCGTCGCCCGCTCCCGCCAGCGCGGAGGCCTCGATGGCTTGGTGCAGCAAGGCCGGTACCCAACCCGGTTGAAGGCGCAGGGCCCAGGCAGAATCGGCCAGTGCCGCACGGCGAAGTTCCAGGGCAGAGGATCGTTCACCTTGGTGCTCATGGATGCCAGCCATTGTTCCGAGTACCTCGGCCCGATGCAGCACGACCTCCGGGGCATGCGGGCGAAGCGTCAAGGATTGATCGAGGTCGGCGCGCGCCGCGCGGAGACGGTCGAGTGCCTCTGCGTCGGATAGCCCGGGGCAGAGGCCAACCTGTGCGGTAGCTCGGGCATGCAGTACGTCGGCGCGCCGTGGTTGCCGTTCCAGCACGGCGCTATACTCTTGCACCGCTGTGAGCAATAGGTCCCGCGGCGGAACGCCGTGGTGGCTGCTACCCAAGAGCCAGGCGAGGTTCTGCAGTGCCAAGCCGTGCTCCCTCCGCGCCTCGGTGTCGGAGGGCCTGCGTTCCAAGGCGCGAGCAAAGGACACGCGTGCTTCCTCAAGGAGTTGGACCGTGTCCTGTGGCCTGGTCCGACCGAGCTGCGCCGTGTGCAGCAGCACGCGACCACGTAGTGCCCACAGTTCCGCGCTGTCGGGTTCATGACGCAGACCCCATTCGACGGCACGCCGAGCCCCCAGCACCTGGTGCGCTTCCCAGAGGTAGCCGGAGAGCGTGCGCGTGACAAAGACGACGAGCGGGCTCCAGACCTTCACCATCCCACGATTCGCGGCACAAGCGGAGATCCCTTGGCATTTCGGACACATAAGGTAAGCGGTCAGGGGTGGGGCGAAGAGTGGGGCCCGAGCCGGGGCCAAGCGATGGTGGCCGGTGCGTCGCACGTGCGAGATCTGGGGGAGAGAAACTGCACGCTCAAGCATAACCGTCCGCTGACTTCCGTCGGCAATCCGTTTGAAGATCAGCATCCGTAAAGCCGCCAGGCAGTTGGGGGTGCATCCCGATACCTTGCGGCGTCGGAGAACCGAGGCGAGATGGAGGTGGAGTGGACGCCGACCGGGTTCCGCCGCTAGGACTTGGCGAAGCTACGCGGTTTGCTGGCGCACCGGGCACCGTCGGCCCGCACCACTGTGCTGTATGCACGGGTTTCTCGTGGCGACCAGAAAGACGACCTTGCCCGTCAGGGGGCTGTGTTGGAGTCGTTCGCCGCCGCCAGCGGCTGCAGGCATGAGGTGTTGCCCCGCCCCAGCCCGACTGCCGCAGGAATCCGCTTCCCGGCAGGGTCAGGGCCCCATCCCCGTAGCCGCCCTGCGGGCAACACGCGCCGTGCGGTATCACATCCGCACTCCATGCCCACGATGCGGGTCTCGTGGAACGGGCCGCAAGGGTGGCGGTGGCCGCCTGCGGAGGGCACGATCGCCCCACTCGGACACGGGAGGGCGGACCCTGACGAGGCAGGAATTCCCGATGAGGATCATCGGGAATTCCTCGGGTTGAGCCGTGGGGAGGAGGTTAAAGGTGGGCATCGGCATCCTGCCGAGCGTAGACTCCTCACGCGCTCAGTCCTGCTCCCACAAATCATGGGCCGGCTCCGTTGGCATTGCGGTTCGCGGCGTTGTCCAACCAGAGGTAGAAGGCAAAGTCGCTCCGCCAGCCCTTCCAGGCCTCCCGGGCCTGCTGAAGTTCCGCTTCCGACGCGGGCGTGCCGGTGAGCCGTGACCAAGCACGCTGGAGGGCCACATCCCCCGCCGGGATCACGTCCGGGTGGCCGACGACCCGCAACAGGATATATTCCCCAGATCAGCGACCGATCCCACGGAACCCCTCCAGGTGCGCGATCGCTTCGGCCGTTGGTTGATGGAGCAGGGAGGCTTCATCCCAATCCCCGTTCGCAATGTGGCGCGCAACGAAGAGCAGGGCGGTTGCCTTGGCCTGGCTCAGCTGCAGCTCCCGGAGATCCTCCACCGAGACTGCAAGTAGGTGATCGGCCCGCGGAAACAGTCGAACCGGATCCCTCAGCCCGGCGACCGGCGGTCCATACCGCGCTGCGATGTTGTTCTTGAGGCGTGCGGTCAAGGTCACGCTGATCTGCTGGCCCAGGATCGTCCAGGCAATGCCCTCGAAGGCGTTGGGGAAGAGCACGGATCGGATGCCGGCGCACCGCCGATGAAGCAGGCGGTGCGCCGGCGGGCTCGTCGGGCAGCGCCCCCTCCGGTAGCACATCGGCGATGTCCGTCCGGAAGACCCTGCATGCCGCCTCCTCCTCTCCCACGACCTCCGGGCCGTCGAGCATCTCGCGCACCGCGAGGTAGCGGGTGGCCTGGCCGTGCCCATACCAGATGGCGCTGCGCTCACCGCTGGCCTGCACGGCGTGGGCGGGGAAGCTTTGAAGAAAGCGCAACTGCTCGACATAGCGGTGATGGCGCGACGAAATGAGGCGCAGTGCCGTCAAGCGGGATCACTCCCGTGCACCTGCCACTCGAGGAAGACTGCAAGGATGGGCACCTGACTCCGCTCAATGTCGACCGTGGCCGTCAAAAGGAGCACGCATCGTGTGCGGATCAACTCCATCAGATGCTGCATTCCATGCGTGTCCAGTGCCGCGGTGAGCTCGCCCCGGTGCCGCTGCTTGAAAACCTCGTACCGGGCGGGATCGTGCCCGTACCACTGGCGCAGGACGGTGCTCGGCGCCACGTCCTTCAGCCACTCGTCCCACGGGGCGTGCACCCTCCGTTCAGAGGGATTGATCAGCACCGGTTCGCACTGAAACATCGGGGCCGGGATGCTCTCCTTTCTCGACTGCAGGTTCTCAAGATAGACTTGCAGGCGATGCAGGGCGAAAAAAGCAGCGCGAAGCCGCCCAAAAAGACATACACCGAGTGCTGGGCCAGGTGGTTCACGCAAAAACGCTCCCTTCCAGACAGGAAAAGGGCTTGTCTCCTGCCCGATGTAAATATTCGGTGAACCCCGGTTATCGCCTGTGTATTCCTTAGGCGTCACGGCGGGAGAAGAGCAGGATCGCGAGGCTCAAGAGCATCGGAACATAGACCACGGCGTAGACGAGCATGGGAGCGCTCGGCGGGACGACGGCCGCGAGCGGTCCAAGGAACTGCTGCACGAGGCCACCGGTGAACCCCGAGACAGCGTGGGCGGCCACTTCCCGGTAGAGCACATCCCCTGGCGCCAGAAGCGCCGTGATCACCCCAATCCGGCCGAGGGAGGTGATGCCGGCGAGGATGGCGAGTTGCTGCAGGTCGCCCCCGACCACGCTGAGGCCGAACAGCAAGACGCCACCCGCCCCGCAGGCCATGACGGGAAGAAAGGTGCTGCCCAAGAGTGTCAACGCCAAGAGTTCCAGGGGCTCGATCGGCAGCAAAAGGAGCGCTAGGCTGAGGTCGGGGAGGAGCGCTCCCAAGATGGCGCGGGCGACGAACGCCACGGCCAACTGCAGAAGGAGCGTGTACGGGACCAAGAGCATCGCGAAGCCGCAGAACTTCCCCAACAAGACCCCGGCGCGCGAGACGGGACGCACCAGGACGCTCTGCAATGCCCCTGTTTCGAGGTCTCCCGAGATGGCCCCCGCCGCCATGAGGATGGCAAGCATGCCAGAAAAGCTACGCGCCAAATACATGCCGAGGAGCGGTCCGGCGGCGGCCAATGCCAGGCTTGCGGTGTCACCGGGAAGGCCTCCGAGACCCGGACGGGCCGCGTAGCTCGAGACGTGATGGGCCACACCGTCACCTGAAACGTGGCAGACGACTGCGAACAGAGCGAGAAAGACAAGGGAGAGAACGACAGTTACTGCCACCAACCGTCGGCGCAAGGTCTCGCGGAAGGTGAAGGTGGCGATGGCCCACACGCTCAGCTTTCGCCTCCCACGAGCGAGAGGAAGATTTCCTCCAACGACTGTCCCTGCCGTTCGACGGCATAGATGCGGCCGCCCGCGGTGACCACGGCCTGCACAGCCCGTGGGACGTCCTCGTGACTGCGTATTGGGAACACCAGGCGCATGAAGTCCCCCCCGATGTGTTGGACGGTGTCAGGGAAGACAGAGGTGAGTGCCATCCCACCCGCAGTGTCGTCGGATCGGAGCAAGATGGTGGCACGTTCCGCCGTTCCCTCCAGGAGATCGGCCAGTCCACCGGTTGCGACCAATCGCCCCTGGCGCAGGATGCCCACTCGGTCACAGACCATCTCGACCTCGCCCAAAAGGTGGCTATTGAGAAAGATGGTGGTGCCATTCTGGCGGAGGCGAACCAAGAGTTCCCGCACCTCGCGGCGTCCCACAGGGTCCAAAGCAGAGGTCGGCTCATCCAAGAAGACCAGGCGGGGATCGGCGAGAAGCGCTACGGCGATGCCCAAACGTTGCTGCATGCCCTTACTGTATCCGGAGACGCGGCGGTGTCCCTCGCTGTTCAGCCCGACCAGGTCGAGGACGGTGGCAATGCGGGCCCGGCGGCGGGCTTCCGGCAGTTCGGCGAGGGATGCGTGCAGTGTAAGCACCTCGACGCCGGTTGCCCAGTCCGGATGCCGGAAGACTTCGGGCAGAAAGCCGATCTGGCGTCGGGCGGCGACGGATCCAGCGGGGTACCCAAGGACGGACGCGCGGCCCCGGGTGGGGCGAATCAGTCCCACCAGTGTTCGCACCAGGGTGCTCTTGCCGGAACCGTTGCGACCGAGGAGACCGAAGATGCTGCCTCCTGGAACGGAGAGCGTCACGCCGTCACAACCGATATGGTTGCCGTAGTGACGGGTCAGATCCTCGGTCCAGACAGCGTCCAGCCCTCATGCCCCCTCCGAGAGAGACGTTGCGAGGTCCATGGCCTGGGTGAGCGTGATGGGGCCCTGTACCGCATATACCACATCACCGTCCAGCCAGACCAGAGCCGCCGAGGCAGTGGGAGTTCGACCACCGGTGCTCTGGCTCACCCCGGTGTTACGGAGGAAGAGGCCGGGGTGGCCGTTGACCGTCTCTGCAGTGCTTTCCCCTGCAATTTGTGGAAGGGGAAGGGTGCTCTGCCAGTCCGGGATGGCGGCGAGTTGGGCGCGGAGATCCGCTGGGAGAAGCGGCAGATCCAGAATGGTTTGGCGCACCGCTGCAACATCCGCCGTTTCGGGCAGCACGCTGACCTCGGGTAGCTCGGCCTCGATGAGGCGCACGGAGCCCGATCCGGCCAGACCGTACGTCAACGTAGCGGATGCGGGGATGTCAACCGTCACGACCGCGTCGGCGAGGGAGGCGGGCAGCGGTGCTGGGTCACCGAGGGAGGCGAGCATGCCATTGATGGCAGGCACGTTGAGTTGACGGAAGGTGACCGTACCAGAGGCGCGCACGGTCACCGCAGACGCTGGTCCGGGGGCAGAAACGGGCAGCCGCAGTGGGAAGGGGAGCAGGGCCTGGGCCTGGGTGATGCTCACTTCGCGAGCCTGGGTACCGGTGGTGGAGATCTGTGCCACGCCCTGGATGTTGATGGAAGGTGCCTCTCGTTCCAGGGCCGCCTCGAGTTGGGCAATGGCCGTGGGGCTGACGGTGATAACTTGCGTGTGCGTTGGACGCAGCACGAGAGCGAGGTCGGCTCGGACGGGTTCGAAGCCCAGTGTGCCGAGGGCGAGGCCAGCGAGTACTCCCGCAGTCCAACGCAGCCGGCGGTCGGTACGGCGTCCCTGCCACTGCGCAGGGAACCAGGTGGACGCGAGCCGTCTCCAGGTTTGTGCGGGATCCACGGGAGCGACCGGGACCGGACCCAGGACGGAAGCCATCCAATCCCGGTCCCGGGCGACAGTTGCCAGACGCAGTCGGCACGCAGGACACTCCGCGAGGTGAGCATCCACTCCTCCCGGGGCCGATGTCTCTCCGTCCAGGAAGGCGCGCAGGGATCCTTCGGTGACGTGGCTCATGGTGTCGGCACTCCCTTCACATCGCTTTCACGGGCGCCTTGGTTCACGGCCGGATCCGCACGGGCCCGCAGGCGCTGGGTAGCTCGTGCCAGGATGCTGCCAACCGAGCTAGGGCGGACGTGGATCATGGTGGCAATCTCGGCGTAACTGTACCCTGAGGCATGCAGGCGCAGTGCCACCTGATCGCGCCAGGGCAGAGCGGACAGGGCTTGGGACACCGCCTGCCGGTCCTCACAACGATGGTCCGCGAGGACCGACTCCGCCGGTGCTGAAGCCTGCTCGCGGCGGTGGCGGCGCGCTTCCGACCGGAGGTGGTTGTAGGCCAAGCGAGTGGCCACCACCTGCAGCCAGGGTGCCGGATCCCCACCGCGCGGCAGTCCGTGGCGCACCAGGCGAATGAAGGCCTCCTGGGCGAGGTCCTCGGCGGTGGCCTGATCGGCTACGAGACCCGTCAGGCGGCGCACCAGCGCCGGGTACAGGCGCTCGAAGAGTTTCTGCATCTCCTCCAGGCCACAGCCGCCCCCTCGTTCACTCTTCCTACCGTATCACACCGCCGTGGGCGGTTTTGTGCCAGGCCGAATCGATACACCGTAACGGAGGAGCCAGCCCGTTTGCTGCGAAGCCTAAGCCGATGCAGAAGCGGAGGGATGGCATGTGGGATTGCGGCCGATCCAGCTCTCGACTGAGTACGCAGAAAGCCCCTTGGGAATTGGGACAGAGCGGCCTCGGCTCGGATGGCAACTGGAGGGCACAGAACGGGGACAGGCGCAGAGCGCCTACCATGTCCTCTGCGCCTCTTCGCGCGAGGCCTTAGATCGGCAGCAGGGTGACATGTGGGACAGCGGACGCGTGGCCTCTGCGGACTCGTGTCAGGTTCGGTACGGGGGGCGGGAGCTTTACTCGGGCGAGACCGTGTTCTGGAAGGTGCGCGTCTGGGATAATGAGGGTATGGCGTCCGATTGGAGCTCGTGCGCTCGGTGGGAGATGGGAATGCTCCGTGGGCAGGCTGGCCGATGGATCGGTGCGGGACACGGTGCCGCAGACCTTTCGCTCGGGCGCGGGAACTGGATTCGCCGTGGCGCAACGGCAGAGCCCAAGACGGCGACGCGTTTTCACCGCGTCTTCCGCCTCCCTTCGGACCGGACCATCCTCCGCTCCTGGCTCTTTACCGCCCTGGATGGTGAGGGCACGGTCACGTTGAACGGCCATCCGGTGGAGCGAGCGGTGTTTCCCCGCGTGCCACGTGTGGCGGACCCGACCGGATACCTGGTCGGTGGCGAAAACACATTGGACGTGGAGTTGGCGGGGCAGGGGCCACGGGTGGCACTGCGGTTGCGGATTGTCCTGGCGGGTGGGGCAACGGTCACGGTGGACACCGACTCGGAGTGGTCCTGCCAGGATGCCAGAGACCCGCACGCTCCCTGGGAACCGGTGGCGGTACAACCATCCGATGTGGAGTCCTTTCGACAGGCTCGAGGCCTCGGGATTCAAGGGGAGAGCGGCTGGCATCAGGCTGTGCGACCCGGCCCGAATCCATACCTTCGTTGCACCTTCACCGTATCCGGCCGGGTTCGGCGAGCACGTCTCTATGCCACGTCGCTTGGACTGTACGAACTGCGTCTCAACGGAGCACGGGTGGGAGACGAGTTTTTGACCCCGGGTTGGACTGACTATGACCGACGGGTGCAGGTTCAGGCCTTCGACGTCACGGATCAGCTTATCCCGGGTGGCAACGTTATCGGCGCCATCCTCGGTTCCGGTTGGTATTGCGGCCGCATCACCTCTGGCAAGTATGGGGACGAGCCACTGTTCGCGGCCGCTCTGCACGTGGAGTATGGGGATGGGCGGAGCGAGATCGTGGTTTCCGATGCCTCCTGGCGGTGTGCGACCGGTCCCATCCTGACCTCGGACATCTACGATGGAGAGGTGTACGATGCGCGCCTGGAGTGGACGGGATGGGATGCCGTCGGCTTCGACGATCGGCTGTGGGGCCCGGTGACGGTCGCAGAGGTGGATGGCCCCCCCCGCGTACCGCAGTTGGGACCTGCGGTGCGCGTTACGGGAGAGCTTGCGCCGGTTCAGGTTTCGCAGGTCGATCCGGGTGTCTGGATCTATGACATGGGGCAGAACATGGTGGGTTGGGTACGGCTGAAGGTGCGAGGTGCGGCGGGGACTACGGTGCGTCTTCGCTTCGCGGAGGTGTTAGCCTCCGACGGCAGCCTATATACCGAGAGCCTACGAAGTGCCCTGCAGATGGATGTGTATCGCTTGCGCGGGGATCCCGCGGGGGAGGTGTTCGAACCCCACTTCACCTATCATGGCTTTCGCTACGTGGAGCTACGCACCGATGCGTCGCTTGATGCAGAACCGTCCGTGTTGGGTCGGGTCGTGCACTCCGATACCCCACTCGCAGGGACGCTCGAGACCTCGCACCCGCTCGTCAACCGCCTGCAGCAGAACATCGTCTGGAGCCAGCGCGGGAACTTTGTCAGTGTGCCCACCGACTGTCCCCAGCGGGATGAGCGCGCCGGATGGACGGGGGATGCTTTGATTTTTGCGCCCACAGCCTGCTTCAATAGGGAGGTTGCGAGCTTCTTCACCAAGTGGCTCGTCGACTTGCGCGATGCTCAACTACCCTCGGGCATCTTTCCCAATGTGGCTCCCCGCCTGCCCTGGGTGGGGGACGGCTGTTCGGCAGCGTGGGGCGACGCCGGGGTTGTCGTTCCTTGGACCCTCTGGCGGCGGTATGGGGATCGGCGGATCATCGAGGAACACTACGATGCAATGTGCCGCTGGGTGGAGTATTTGAAGGAGCGCACACAAGGTCTGCTCCGCCCGGCGGAGGGTTTTGGGGACTGGCTCAACCTCGACGACGACACGCCGAAGGATCTGATCGCCACCGCCTTTTTTGCGCACAGTGTCGATTTGCTGGCTCGGATGGCAGGTGTCACGAACCACTTTGCGGATCAACGCCGCTACAAGCGTCTCTTTGCGGATGTCGCCGCAGCGTTTGCCGGCGCGTATGTTGCGACCGATGGCCGAGTGGGCACCGGGTCGCAGACGGCTGCGGTGCTGGCGCTGGCCTTTGGACTTGTGCCCGCGGAGTTGCGGGGTGCCACGGCGTCGCACTTGGTGGAGGCGATCGCGGCCCGTGGCGGCCATCTCACAACGGGCTTCCTCGGGACGGCGTACCTTTTGCCAACGCTCTCCGATAGCGGCCACCACGACGTGGCGCTACGCCTTTTGTTGCGGGAGTCCTTTCCCTCCTGGCTCTACGAGGTCCGGAGCGGCGCCACCACCACGTGGGAGCGTTGGGACGGGTGGACGGAGCAGAACGGGTTTCAGAACCCCGGTATGAACTCCTTCAACCACTATGCCTATGGTGCCGTGGGCGACTGGATGGTTCGGTACCTCGCGGGGCTCGATCTGGATGCGGGGGAGCCCGGCGGCAGGCTCTGGGTGATCCGTCCCCGTCCCGGGGAGGGGATTTCCTCCGTACGCGCAGCGTATCGGTCCCTCTACGGCGTTGTGGAGGTTGCCTGGCGTAGGGTGGAGGGGCTGCTGCACCTGGATCTGACGGTGCCTGCCAACACCGCTGCCATGGTGCACATTCCAACGAGTGGCGGGGCGGACGGTGTACGGGAGGGAGAAAGCGCGGCGGCGGCGGCGCGGGGGGTTGCATTTCTGCGCTCAGAACCTGGGGCGGCGGTCTATGCGGTCGGGTCGGGGCAATACGCGTTCACCGCGCCCACGCCAGCGCAGTGAGGTTGATGGGGGGTGGGTGCAGAGGCCGACCCCCCATCAGCGGAGATCGATCAACAGCAGGGAAGGACCGTCCGCTGCAAAGAAGGTTTCCGCTTGGGGACGGATCTCCTGCGTGGCACCGAGGCCGATGACCCGCTCATCGATGCGTCCACCGCCGCGGAGCACGGTGCAGGTGGTGGCATTGGGTGGGAGCAAGAAAGTGCTGTCGGCCGGGAGGCGTACCACCAGCGAGCATGCGGATCCGTCGGACCAGGGCAAGGTATCGACCGATGCCGCGCTGGAGGCGTTGTTGGTCAGAGCGGGTAGCGTCGCTTCGAGTGATGCTGCGGCCTCTAGATACTCCCCGTGGCCGGAGGCGCGCACGGCCTCCAAGGCGCCACGCAGTCCGCCGAGGGCCTTGCGGGCTGCGACCAGCGTGCTGTCCGCCGTGTCGACCACTACCATGTCCTGAAGCCCGTGCGTCACGACCAAGCGATCACTGCTGGAACCGTAAATGACGCTCCCGGATGTCTCGGAGGCAACGACGCGTCCACGCAGCACGTTGCCGCCGTCGTCTCGCGGGTGCAAGCGTAACAGGGCATCCCAGTTGCCGACGTCGTCCCAAGCCATTGTCACAGGAACCACGAGCACCCGCTCCACCCGTTCGAGCAGTCCGTGGTCCAGCGAGATGCGGGGGGCGTGCTCCAGGACCACCCGGAGCGCCTCCGGATCCCAACCCGTCCGCTGCCGAATGCTGTCCGCGAGTTGGGGCAGATGCTGGGCGAGCGCCTCTGCGAGCGTGTCACTGCGGCAGACGAAGATCCCGCTGTTCCAGAGAAAGTCCCCTTGTGCCAGATACTGTGCCGCCCTGGTCAAATCCGGCTTTTCGTGGAAGCGGCGGACGCGAAAGAGCCCACCCTGGAGTTCTTCCCCGCGCTCAATGTATCCGTAGTTGCTCTCCGGACGCGTCGGCGGCACGCCCAACAGCACGGGGCAGGCCTCGGTTTCCGCCGCAGCCATTGCCCGGTGCATCGCTTCCGCGAACGCAGTGTGGTCAAAGATCACCTGGTCCGCAGGCAGGCACGCGACCACCACCGGTGCACCCACCCGCTCTTGCGCCAGGGTGGTCGCCAATGCCACCGAGGCGGCGGTGTCGCGCGAGAGGGGCTCGGCTAGGATCTGATCGGCGGGGAGCACGGGCAGTTGCTCCTGCACCAGCGGCACATGGGCGGATCCTGTGGCTACAAGGATGTCTTCGGAAGGAGCCAACAGCGTTGCCCGTCGATAGGCCTGTTGCAGAAAGGTTTCGTTGCCGATGAGGCGGAGAAACTGCTTGGGGAGTCGTGTTCGGCTCGTTGGCCAAAGGCGTTCCCCCCGCCCCCCCGCGAGAATTGCTATCACTGTGCGCACGTTGGTTCCTCCTCGGCACTGTCTGTCCCAACAAACACGGTACAATAGGTTTGGCACTCGATGCAAAGACCGGAGGGATGTTGCTGTGCGTTTCCGTTTCGGGCGCGCCGCAGCTCTCCACCTGGACACCCCCTTCAGTGGGTTAGCACGGACCGACCCGCAGGTGGCGGAGCAACTGCGGGACGCCTCCCTGGGGGCGTGGGACGATCTGGTCGCGTGCACGATTGCCGAAGATGCCTCCTTTCTCCTCTTGGCAGGGGACATCTACGACGGTCCAGAGCGCGGCGTGCGCGCCCAACTCCGATTTCTCCGCGGTTTGGAGCGGCTCTCCGAACGGGGGATCCCGGTCTTGATCGTGCATGGTAATCACGATCCCCTTCAGGGCTGGTCCGCAATCTCTCGATGGCCGGCGGGGGTGACCGTCTTCCCGTCGGGCGCGCCCACTGCGGTTCCGGTGGAACGCGCGGGTATCCGCCTGGCCACCGTCGTTGGGCAGAGCTATGGTCGGCGGCAGGAGCCGAACAATCTCGCACAGGATCTGCATCGCGCGTCCGGCGGCGGACTTGCCGTAGGGCTTTTGCATACTGCGCTCGAGCCCCAGGGCAACTACGCCCCCTGCTCCCAGGCGGATCTTCTGGCGTCCGGTATGGACTACTGGGCGCTTGGACACACGCACAGTGCCGTGGTCCTCCACCAGCATCCCCATATCGTCTATCCCGGTGCGCTCCAGGGACGGAGTATGGCTCCCGGAGAGCAGGGCCCCAAGGGTGCCTATGTGGTGGAGGCGGAGACGGAGGTGCTGGACCTGCGCTTTGTGGCGCTCGACCGCGCGCGCCTGCTTGTGGCACCGGTGCCCATCGAAGGCTTGGAGGATCTCGGAGCCCTCCACCGCACCGTGCGGACCGCCGAGGAGCTCCTCGTCCGCCAGCACGGTGGTCGGATGTTGGTGGTGCGCCTGGAGCTGGTCGGGCGCGGGCCCCTGCACGCCATTCTGGAACCCCCGGAGGCCCGGAGCGAACTCTTGAGGGATCTGCGCGACGGCGCGTCTCCGGGTATCTGGTGGGAGTCGCTGCAGCTGCATACAGCGGCTCCGATCGATCGGGCGGCGCGGGCGGCGGCGCAGGACTTCGGCGCGGAGCTCATCGCGGAGACCGAACGACTCCTCGCTGACCCGGCGCTCTTGGTCCAGCTCTGGGAGGAAGCCGCAGGCGATGCGCGGACCTTACTCGGCTCTACTCCTCCCACCCGTGAGGTCTTGCGGCAGGCCCTCCTCGATGCGGATTCCCTCTGCCTGGAGCGGCTCGACAGCGAGGCGTAGGATCACCGCCATGTGTCACGCCTGAGCCGCGCTTGGACGAGTTCGTCTTCCCACAGTAAAGACACCTCGTTGGCCGCCTCCTCCCAAGGAGTGTGGCCACTTGGGCGTTGCGCTATGACCGGGCGGGCTGTAAGGGGCTCTTGCGCTGCAGCAAGACTCCCTGAACCCAGCGCCGTTCGTCTGATCCTTCCGGATACAGCGCAGCTAGGGCTTGGGCCAGTGACCAGAAACCATCGTCCGCTTCGCGCAGCAGTCCGCGGAGCGATGGGACATCACCCTGGGCAAAGTGGCGCATGGTCCGGTGCAGCCGTTCCAGCGGGGAGGTGGGGGGACCGGAGGGCAGCATGCGCGTACGGACGGGCAGCAGCCGTGTCGTGTCACCCCGGATCTCGATGATGCCGCCGCGGCGTGCCATAGGCTCCAGACGAATGCCTAGGCCCTGCGCGATCTTACGAGCGGTGTCGTAGGGCAGGACCAGGTCGTCGTCCGCAGACTCGGCGCGGCAGGTCCAGAGCCAGAGGGCGGTCAGGCGGCCATCTGGACCAAAGGCGTCCGCATCCAGGGACGGGAGAAGCACGCGCAGGGCCTGTTCCGCGATGACACCCCAGACATGCTCG